>NZ_RZSC01001155.1:0-1267 GCF_003998155.1 Mesorhizobium sp. M1E.F.Ca.ET.063.01.1.1 | reverse complement strand
ATCTCGGGCTCGAAGGCCTCGGCCTTCGCCGCGCTCGGTGCCTCGCTGCTCGGCGTCATCGTCAACGGTCTCTTCGTCGCCATCTCGATGACTTCCGGTGGCGGCGCCTGGGACAACGCCAAGAAATCGTTCGAGGACGGCTTCACCGACAAGGGCGGTGTCAAGCATCTCAAGGGCTCCGAGGCGCACAAGGCCTCGGTCACGGGCGACACCGTCGGCGACCCCTACAAGGACACCGCCGGCCCGGCCGTCAACCCGGCGATCAAGATCACCAACATCGTGGCGCTGCTGCTCCTTGCTGTGCTCGCGCACGGCTGAGCCGGACGCTCTCTTTCAGGACAAAACCCGCGGGAGCGATCCCGCGGGTTTTTTGTACGTGGGGACCGAAAGCAAAAAGACCCGCCGGAGCGATCCGACGGGTCTTGAGCTGTCAGCCGGATAGCCGAACTCAGGGCGTGCCGCCGCCTCCGCCGCCCGGGATGCCGGGGGCCAGTTTGCTGGCACCGTTGATGATCTGGCTCAGGAAGTTCTGGTCCTTGCCGCCGGTCGGCGTCGTCCTCGAGATGAAGTCGAAGATCTTGCCGTCCTTCATGCCGTAATTGGCGATCTGGGTGACGCGGCCGTCGGCGCCGAAATAGACCGCCAGCACTTTCTGGTCCACCAGATGCGGCTTGTCGAAGGCGACGTAGCGCTTGCGTGTCTGCGATATGTAATAGAAGGCCTCGTTGTCGAAGGTTGCCGTCGTCGACGGCGTGCCCAGCGCCAGAAGCACCTGCTCGCGGCTCGAGCCGACCGGCACCGAGTCGATTGCCGCCTGGTCGATGACGTAGCCCTGCGTCAGCGTCTCGCTCGGGCTGAGGTCGCCGATCATCTTGGATGAATTGCAGCCCGAAAGCGCGGATACCGCCACCAGCAGGGAGGCTACGCCCGCCGGCACAGGCGTAAGAAACGACTTGAATTTCAGCGCACCCAACAACAATTCTCCATCACATCCCCGCAACTTGCGCTGGGCCGCAAAACCGGTAAACCAGCTTGCATGCCGATGCAACAAGGCCAAATCAAACAAAAGGTCCCCGGGAGACCACCCTCAATGTTCCAGCGCCTTTTTGGCCGCGAACGTCACGCCAACCGCGCCATCACCGAGGCGCTCTACGCACAAATCGTGGCGGCGGCGCGGCAAACCGTGTTTTATTCCGACTGGAATGTGCCCGATACGCCGCTCGGCCGTTTCGAAATGCTGTCCCTGCACATGTTCCTGTTCCAGCAT
>NZ_RZSC01001154.1:0-1273 GCF_003998155.1 Mesorhizobium sp. M1E.F.Ca.ET.063.01.1.1 | reverse complement strand
TGGCAGCGTTAAGCGTGTTGTCGGCGATGCTTGCCTGCCCGTCGGCGGTGAACGCGCCCGATGCGACCTTCACCGGCCCGACGCTGACATTGCCCTTGGCGTCACGCTGCGTCGTGGCGCTGAATTGCGTGCGCTCGGCAAGCACGCCGCGCGCTGCCGCCGGCAACGCCGCCGAAAGCACATCGGCCTTGACGGTGAAGTCGACGGAACCGTCGGCAAACGACACCCGGCCGTTGAAGGCGCCATCCACCGCGCCGCTGGTCGCCGAGCCGCTGTTGATGGTGAGGGCGTCAGGGGCAAGGCTGCCGGCGACCTTGGCCGTGACCTTGCCGGCGACGAGCGGCGCAACCGTGGGATTGTCGAGATCGATCTTGTCGGCCGCGACCGTGCCGGAGACCGGTCCGGTCCGGCTCTTGACGTCGAAGCCGTCCGAATGCAGCGCGAGCGCCAGGCCTTCCACCTTGATGTGGTTGGCCGTGGCGGAGGGCAGCGTGGCCGAGATGTCGAGCCGCGGCGTCGCGCCCTGCCCGGCGGCCTTCATCGACAAAGTCTGCATTTCCAGCTCGACCGGGCTTTCGGCGGTGCCGAATTTGAGCGGCAGGCTCGGCCCGTTCGAGGCGAGATCGAGCGAGAAATCGCTGGCGCCGTTCGGATTGATGGTGCCGGCGGCCTTGCCCGAGATCTTGTCGCCGGAAAGCGTCGCCTGATCGATGACGAGGCCGCCCGCCGTCGAAGCGCTGCCGGCGACATCGAGATTGAGCGGGCCAAGGCCCGCCTGGCGTGTCTGGCTGGTTTCCGCGCCGGCGAGTTTGGCGTTGAACCGCACATCGGGGTTGGACGATGGACCCGTGACATGCGCCGTGCCTTCCAGCGTTCCAGCTGCATCGAGGCCAGGCACGAAATCATTGGCGAGCGCCGCCGGCAGCTTGGCGAAATTGGCCGTCAGGTCGAGGGTTTGGCCAGCGTTGCCCGAAAGAGCCACCGAACCACCGCCGAGATCGAGCGCGAGTTTCTCGACGGTAGTGATGCCGCCGGCGATCGAAAGGCTCGAAGGCTCCGCGATCGCCGCCTTGATGCCACGCACGGTCGCTTCGCCTGACGCGATCTCGACGCTGGTCTTGCCGCCGGCAATCTTCACGCGTCCGGTCGCGGTGGCCGGAATGCCCGACGCCGTCGCGCCGCCGGAAAAATTGGTCCAGTCGCCATCGCGCTTCAAATCGATGCCGATGCCGCTGACCACGGTAGCGCCGGAAGTCACGCTGTCGGCCTTGAT
>NZ_RZSC01001153.1:0-1282 GCF_003998155.1 Mesorhizobium sp. M1E.F.Ca.ET.063.01.1.1 | reverse complement strand
ACCCGGCATAGGATGCCTGGGACATGCCTGCCAGCGCTTCCAACGCTTCATCGAACTCCGGCGTTTCCGGCCCGACATCACCGGGCGACCCGGCACCGTGGGCGAGCACGCCAGCGGCGAGAACCTCGAGCTGGTTGAGACCGGTTCCGCGATTGGCGAATTTCGAAGATACGACTTCTCCCTGTTCAGTCACCCGCATCCTGCCAGCGACAGTGCCCGCCGGCTGCGCCGCGATCGCCCGGCCGGTCGGCGCGCCGCCACGGCTGACAGAACCGCCGCGACCGTGAAAGAAACTGATCCTGACCTTGTGCTTGCGCCCGATCGCTGCGAGGCGCTTTTGCGCTTTTACCAGTTCCCAATTGGAAGCCAGGAAACCGCCATCCTTGTTGGAATCCGAATAGCCGAGCATGATTTCCTGGCGCGCGCCGAAATCCCGCACCGTCCGCCGCACCAGCGAGACGCCGAGCAATCCGTTCAGGATGGCAGGGGCGGCCTGCAGATCGGCGATGGTCTCGAACAACGGCACGATCCGCAGCCTGATCGTGCCGCCGCCATCGGGCGCGGTCGAGAGTCCGCAATATTGCGCCAGCAGATAGACCGCGAGCAGATCGTCGGCCAAGCGGGTCATGCTGAGCACGAACGAGCCGACAGCGTCGGCATCCGAGCCCGAGATGTGCTTGGCGATGACGGAGAATGTCGAAAGCAGTTCACGGGCTTCAGGCGAGAGTTGGCCTCTGTCGATCTCCAGCCGCTCGCCTTGGCTGAGGCCTGCGCGAATGCGCGCCGACCATTGCGGCGTGCCTGCCGCGACCGGATCGGCGGGATTTGCCAGCGCAAACAGCTCGGCCAGCACCCGGTTGACGACCGTGGAGTTCTGCCGGATGTCGAGCGAGACCGTGCGGAAGCCGAAGCTTCCGACCTGCCAAAGCAGGGGCTGGACGAAACGCCCGGCCACCGCGCGCCCTCCGATGGCTTCGAGAACGCAAGACAGGGCGGTCAGGTCGGTACGAAACGCCTCCGCGGAGAGGTAGGCGGCCGTACCGCCGGCTCGCGTCGCAACCAGCCGGGCAAGCAAGGCCGTAGCGAACTGGCGAAGCGGCTCGTCGGGGTTGCGGGCGGCGATGACGTCAGCCTGTCCGCTTTTATCGAGCGCCGTTTGCAGCACCGGCTTGAAGCTCGTCGGCAGGTCGATGACGTTCGAACTGGCGCTGAGCACCGTCACCAGCCGCTGCACCTGCGTCAGATACCAGCCTATGGCGGTATTGTGGTATTCGGCCATGGC
>NZ_RZSC01001152.1:0-1287 GCF_003998155.1 Mesorhizobium sp. M1E.F.Ca.ET.063.01.1.1 | reverse complement strand
GCTCTAGTCGCTCAGCCGGTGAAAACATCGTGAGGCGGCAATGCCTTTTCCGTCTGGACGAAAGCCTGCGCGCTCTTGTTCTCGTGTGCAACTGCCGCCAAATTGCCAAGACGCCTTGACCCGTCGCCCACGGACCAATAGCGGGTTCAGGGCAGACACGATCGGCAGCAAGAGGTGGCCATGAACGTTCTTCTTCTCGGTTCGGGTGGCCGCGAACACGCGCTTGCCTGGAAGATCGCCGCCTCGCCGCTGCTGACCAGGCTTTATGCTTCGCCCGGTAATCCCGGCATCGGCAGCGTCGCCGAACTGGTCAAGCTGGACATTGCCGACCATTCCGCCGTCGCGGCCTTCTGCCGGGAGAAGAAGGTCGATCTGGTCGTGGTCGGCCCGGAGGGTCCGCTGGTCGCCGGCATTGCCGATGATCTGCGCGCCTGGGGCATCCGCGTCTTCGGTCCGTCCAAGGCGGCGGCGCGCCTCGAGGGCTCGAAAGGCTTCACCAAGGACCTTTGCGCGAAATTCAACATCCCGACGGCAGCCTATGGCCGTTTCAGCGACCTTGCCTCGGCCAAGGCCTATGTCGAGAAGACAGGCGCGCCGATCGTCATCAAGGCCGACGGGCTCGCCGCCGGCAAGGGCGTCACCATCGCCATGACGCTGGAGGAGGCGCTGGCCGCGCTCGAGGCCTGTTTCGAAGGTGCTTTTGGCGTCGCCGGCGCCGAGGTCGTCGTCGAGGAGTATCTGACCGGCGAGGAGGCGAGCTTCTTCTGCCTCTGCGACGGCGCGACCGCGCTGCCCTTCGGCACCGCGCAGGACCACAAGCGCGTCGGCGATGGCGATATCGGCCCGAACACCGGCGGCATGGGCGCCTATTCGCCGGCGCCGGTGATGACGCCTGAGATGACCGAGCGCACCATGCGCGAGATCATCGAGCCGACCATGCGCGGCATGGCCAATATCGGCGCGCCTTTCGCCGGCATCCTCTTCGCCGGGCTGATGATCACCGACCAGGGGCCGAAGCTCATCGAATACAACACCCGCTTCGGCGATCCCGAATGCCAGGTGCTGATGATGCGGCTGAAGGACGATCTTCTCGTCCTGCTCAACGCCGCGGTTGACGGCCAGCTCGCGCATATGTCGGCGCGCTGGAGCGACGAAGCGGCGCTGACCGTGGTGATGGCGGCGAGGGGTTATCCCGGCACGCCGGAAAAGGGTTCGGTCATCCGCGGCCTGGAGCAGGCGGGAGGCGAGGGGGTGGAGATCTTCCATGCCGGCACCGCCATCAATGGC
>NZ_RZSC01001151.1:0-1291 GCF_003998155.1 Mesorhizobium sp. M1E.F.Ca.ET.063.01.1.1 | reverse complement strand
ACCAAGGGCAAGGATGGGGTCAGGGCCGCGGTGACCGGCGCCGGCGACGACGGCGTCTTCCGCTCCAAGGAAATCGAGGCGGCGCTGGCGAAGAAATTCGACGCCTCGGCGCTCGACGGCCTGAAAGTGCCGGCAAAGGGGCTGATGAGCGATATCCATGCCTCTGCCGACTACCGCGCCAATCTGATCGCGGTGATGGCGAAGCGCGCGGTGGCCGCTGCCAACGCTTGAACGCTGCTGCCTGGATGAAAAGGAGAGGGGCCGTCGCGGCCCTTTTTCTTTTGTATTTGCAGCTACTTGGCAGGAGCTACCTGAGAATTCATGCCTTCGCACTTGCACAAGATTATCCCGCATTGCAAAATAAGCGCGGCGGGAAACGAAGCGGTTCCCGGGCGCGGCTATCCGTGCCGGGGCCTCCGAGTTGCGAAGGGACGGCATGACCGACATCTCCGCGACGGCCGGCGCCCTGCCACGGGCCGCAGCCGACAAAGCGGCACGAACCAGGCTGGCCTATCTCGACGGCTGGCGCGGCCTGTCGATTGCGCTGGTGCTGATCGGCCACTTCTTCCCGGTTCCGGGAATCAATCTCGGGGTCCTCGGCGTCGAGTTCTTCTTCGTGCTCAGCGGTCGGCTGATGGGCGAGATACTGTTCATCGAACGCTTTCCGCTGAAGAAATTCTTCAAGCGCCGCTTCTCGCGCATCTATCCGGCGCTGCTGGTATTCGTGGCCACCGCAATGATCGGGCTCGCCGGCACGTTCATTGCCTTCAAGTGGAAGGCGGCGCTGACGGCGCTGACCTTCACCTATAACTATGCCGGCATTCTCGTTAACCGCGCCGGTGCGCTCGACCATATCTGGTCGCTCGCCATCGAGGAGCATTCTTATGTCATCCTGGCGCTGATCAGCGTGGTGGTGTCAGGGCGCGCCAATGTCGTGCGGCTGCTTGTGGCATTGTCATTGCTGGCAATGGCCAACGGCGCCATCTCATACTGGGTTCTCGGCATGGACTACGAGACCAGCTACTGGCGCACCGACGTGCACATCGCTTCGATCCTGCTGTCGGCCGCGATCTGCCTGCTCAAGGCCGACGGACGGTTGCCGGCCTTCGTGAGGAACCAGCATGTGGCGCTGGCGGCGGCCGCGGGCGCGGTGCTGCTGTTCCTCGATCCGGTGCCGACGCCTGTGCATTACATTCTCGGCGTGCCGCTGCTGGCGCTTGCGGTCAACGCGCTCGACTTCGCCGGCGGTTACCTGACCGGATTGCTGTCGTCGCGGCCGATGGTGATGCTC
>NZ_RZSC01001150.1:0-1294 GCF_003998155.1 Mesorhizobium sp. M1E.F.Ca.ET.063.01.1.1 | reverse complement strand
GCGCTGCTGCGCATGCGCAACCGGCCTTACCGCGCCCGAAAGGCTGATTTCGCCGAAATAGACGCAATCGGCTGGAAGGGCAAGACCGGTGAGCGAGGAAACAAGTGCGGCGGCGACCGCGAGATCGGCCGCCGGCTCCGAGATGCGGTAGCCGCCGGCGACGTTGAGATAGACGTCGTGCTGGCCGAAACGGACGCCGCAATGCGCCTCGAGCACCGCCAGCACCATGGAGAGCCGCGCGCCGTCCCAGCCGACCACGGCGCGGCGCGGAGTGCCGAGCGAGGAGGGCGCCACCAGCGCCTGGATCTCGACCAGCACCGGCCTTGTCCCTTCCATGCCGGCGAAAACGGCGGCGCCCGGCGATTTCGCGTGGCGCTCGCCGAGGAACAGCTCGGATGGGTTGGCGACCTCGCGCAGGCCCTTGTCCGACATCTCGAAGACGCCGATCTCGTCGGTCGGCCCGAAACGGTTCTTCACCGTGCGCAGGATGCGGAAGTGATGGTTGCCTTCGCCCTCGAAATAGAGCACGCCGTCGACCATGTGCTCGACGACGCGAGGGCCGGCGATCTGGCCTTCCTTGGTGACATGGCCGACGAGCACGATCGCGGCCCCTGTGGATTTCGCATAGCGGATCATCGCCTGGGCGGCGGCGCGCACCTGGGTGACGGTGCCCGGCGCCGAATCGGCAAGGTCGGTCCACAGCGTCTGGATGGAATCGAGGATGACGAGGTCGGGCCGCTTGCCGTCGGCGATTGTTG
Organism: Mesorhizobium sp. M1E.F.Ca.ET.063.01.1.1; assembly: GCF_003998155.1. Lineage (NCBI taxonomy): Bacteria > Pseudomonadati > Pseudomonadota > Alphaproteobacteria > Hyphomicrobiales > Phyllobacteriaceae > Mesorhizobium > Mesorhizobium sp. M1E.F.Ca.ET.063.01.1.1. The sequence goes on along the minus strand of NZ_RZSC01001150.1, from coordinate 536 downwards.
CAAGGATGTCCTCGACATTGGTTTCGGCCGCGAGCTCGACCGGTGTCGAGGCGACGCCGAGGCGCTGCGCGCGCAGCCGGATCTGCGCGACCGCTTCCTCGCCCGAGACGTAGACGATGCGGTGACCCTTCGAGGCCAAGGCCGCCGCTGCTTGCGTCAGCAGCGTCGACTTGCCGATCCCGGGATCACCGCCGACCAGCAGCGCCGAGCCGCGCACGAAGCCGCCGCCGGTGGCGCGGTCGAGCTCGCCGATGCCCGAAACGATGCGTGGCGCGTCCTCGATGTCGCCGGCAAGGCTGGTGAGCACCACGGCGCGGCCCTTGCGGGCGTTGCGGGTATTGGCCGGTCCCGAGCCGATACCGCCGGCCGTGCCTTCCTCGACGAGTGTGTTCCACTCGCCGCAGGCATCGCATTTGCCGGCCCAGCGCTGATGCACCGAGCCGCAATTCTGGCAGATGAACTGAACGCGGGGTTTGGCCATTAGCGTTGTGCCAATCGCAAATTTTCGAAGGCTGGCGTTCCCGCCCACCCCCTTC
>NZ_RZSC01000114.1:0-11972 GCF_003998155.1 Mesorhizobium sp. M1E.F.Ca.ET.063.01.1.1 | reverse complement strand
GTGCTCGACCAGCTGATCGCCGAGGAACTCGTCTATCCCGCCTTCATGAGCCGAGGCGAGATCCGCGCCTTCATCGCCGAGACCGGGAAGCGCGGCCGCGACTGGCCGCGCGACCCCGACGGCGTGCCGCTTTATCCGCCTCTGGACAGGGCCTTGCCGATGAAGGAGCGCAAGCGGCGCATTGCCGGGAACATGCCCTTTGCCTGGCGGCTCGACGTCGAGGCGGCCATGGCGCGCATGCCGGGCGCCCTGTCATGGACCGAGTTCGCTGACGAGACCATGGCCGCGACGCGCACGGTCGAGGCGATGCCGCGGGCCTGGGGCGACGTCATCGTGGCGCGCCGCGACATCCCGACCAGCTACCATCTCGCGGTCGTCGTCGACGATGCGCTGCAACAGGTCAGCCATGTCGTGCGTGGTCAGGATCTTTATGCGGCCACCGGCGTGCAGCGCCTGCTCCAGGAACTGCTCGGCCTCCCGCCGCCACGCTATTTCCACCATCGCCTGGTCCTCGGACCGGACGGCCGGAAGCTGTCGAAGAGCCTCAAGGACACCGGCCTTGCCGCGCTCAGGCAGGCAGGCATGTCGCCGCAAGATATCCGGCCGCTGATTGGGCTTTAGCTGGCTTTCCAGTGTGTCGAGATTCAGGTCAGGCCGAGTCGAAAATGGCGGGCTCCGAGAATCGGAACGGAGCGTACTTAAAGTACGTGAGTACCGGAAGCGCAGGAGCCTGGCGTTTGCAGACCGGCCTCACCTGAATATCGACGCACTGGTTACAGACGAGCCAGCCCGGCTTTGATCAGCGCCATCACGCTGATGAAGACGAAGGCGCCGCTCAAACCCCAGCCGACCGCCAGCCTGATATCCTTGAAACTGATACCATGCTCGTTGGCGACCATGACGGCAACGAAAAAGCCAAGCGTGAAAAGCAGCGTATTGCCGGTCGAGCCGAAGCCGTCGTCCTTCATGATGGCGTCGAGCGCCGTACCGAAGAAGAATCCGAAAACCGCGACGGTCGCGACCGCGAACAGCAACCACGTCGTACCGAGATGCAAAAGCATACCTGCCCATGGCGTGCCTTAACGCCATGCCCCTCATTCGCACCGGTTGTTGAATTCGAATGAGCTTATGGATCAACCGTTTCGTTTTGCTTGCCGAATTAAACGGCATTAGAGCAATTGCCGTTATAAACTTTTCACCCGCAGCCAGAGCCCTTCCCGAAAAAATGCACAGCATCAAGCGGTTCATCCCCGCCTCTTTCGTCGTCCTGTGGGCGACCGGCTTCATCGGCGCGCGTTATGCCATGCCATGGGCGGAGCCTTTCACCTTCCTCGCCATCCGCTTCGTGCTGGCGGCGGTCCTGTTTGCCGGCCTGACCGTGCTGCTCGGCTCGCGCAGGGCGAGCCGCGAAGAAGCGCTTCACGCCACGGTGGCCGGCGTTCTCATGCACGGCGTCTATCTGGGCGGCGTGTTCTGGGCGATCCACAGGGGCATGCCGGCCGGGCTTTCGGCGCTGATCGTCGGCCTGCAGCCGCTGATCACGGCCGTGCTTGCCGGGAAATTCCTCGGCGAGGCGATCCTGCCGCGTCACTGGGCGGGCCTCGCCGTCGGGCTTTTGGGCGTCGTCGTCGTGCTTTGGCCGAAGCTAGGCATGATTGGCGGCGGCGTCACCGCGGCAACGCTGGCGGCTTCGCTCGTCTCGGTGCTCGGCATGGCCGCTGGCACGATCTGGCAGAAGCGCTACGCCTCCGGCGGCGACCTCATCCCGGCGACGATGTGGCAGTATGTCGGCGGCTCCGTCGTCACGATCCTCGGGTCGCTCGCCTTCGAGACGCGCACGATCACCGTCAACGGCGAGCTCATCTTCGCCATGGCGTGGCTGGTGCTGGTGCTGTCGGTGGGCGCTATCTTCCTGCTCATGGTGATGATCAGGGACGGCGAGATGTCGAAGGTCGCTTCGCTGTTCTACCTGGTGCCGGCCGTCACCGCCGTCTTCGCCTGGGCCCTCTTCGGCGAGCAGCTCAATCTGCTGCAGATCGCCGGCATGGCGATCGCCACGCTGGGCGTCGGGCTGGCGACCGCCCGCCAGGGCAAAGATCAGCCGACTCTCGCGCGCGCCTCGAGATAGCGGCTGATCGCGGCGTTGAGCTCGCCGCCAAGGATGAAGATGGCCGAGATGATGTAGAGGAACACCACCGCGATCATGATCGAGGCGAGCCCCGCATAGGTCGTCACATAGGACGAGAAATGGTCGAGATAGGCGGCGAAGATGGTCGAGCCCGCAAGCCATGCGATCAGCGTGAAGACGATGCCCGGAATGATCGAAACGAAACGGCGCTTGCCCGCCGGCAGCCAGATATGCACCGAAAACAGGCCGATGACGATGACCGTCGAGGCGATGACGTAACGCCATATTGTGATCGTGCCCATATAGGGCTTGATCCATTCGAAATGCGCCTCGGCCAGCCGCGCGAGCAATGGCGCGAACACCAGGAGCACGCTGACGGCGAGAAAACAGGCCGTCGCGATCAGCACGAAGATGATGCTCTGCACCCGGCGATAGATGATGCCGCGCGTCTCGGCCACCCGGTAGGCGCGGTTGAGGGATGTGCGCAGAGCCTCGATACCGTTCGAGGCGAAATAGGCGGCCAAAAGCACGCCATAGGTCAGAAGGTCGGTGCGCCGGACTGTGAGCACGTTCTGCACCTCGCGCGCGATCGGCTTGGCGATCTGCTCCGGCCAGGTGTCGAAGACCAGATGCACGGCGGTGTCGGCGAAGGCACGCGCGCCGAGAAAGCTTGCCAGCGTCGTGGCGAAGATCAGGAACGGAAACAGCGCCATCAGCGAGGTGATCGCCAGATGGCTGGCCATTGCCCAGCCATCGTCGGTGTTGAAATGGCCGATCGCATCATAGAGCACGCGCTTGACGGCGACGATATTCCTGAGCAAGGACCCGCGCTCCGCTCGATTGTGTCGACGTCGCGAATATGGGAAGTGATTGCGGCAAATGGCAACCCCAGGTGAAACCACGATTCCCGCCGCCAAAGAATTGCGCACCATTATCGTCACCGGTGCTTCCTCCGGGATCGGTGCTCATTGCGCGCGGGCGCTGAAGGCGGAAGGCTGGCGGGTGTTCGCCACGGCGCGGAAAGCTGGCGACATCGCGGCTCTCGAGGCAGACGGGATCGAGGCCTTCTATCTCGACTATCGTGAGCCGGAGTCCATCGCCGCCCTGGCCGACGCCGTATTGGAGCGCACGGGCGGCACGCTGGCGGCGCTGTTCAACAACGGCGCCTACGCGCAGCCCGGCGCCATCGAAGACCTGCCAGTAGAGGCGCTCCGCGAGCAGTTCGAAGCCAATTTCTTCGGCTGGCACGATCTGACGCGGCGCATCGTGCCGGTCATGCGCCGCCAGGGCCACGGCCGTCTCGTCCACTGCTCCTCGATCCTGGGCCTCGCCCCGGTCCGCTTTCGCGGCGCTTATTCTGCGTCCAAGCACGCTATCGAAGGCCTGATGCTGTGCCTGCGCCAGGAACTCGAAGGCAGCGGCATCCACCTTTCGCTGATCGAGCCGGGTCCGGTGACCTCGAAGATCGCCAGCAACGGCCTCGTCTGGTTCCTGAAGAACATCGACATCGAGAACTCCGTCCACCGCGCCGACTGCCAGGCGCAACTCGCGCGGCTGCAGGCGGGCGGCAGCGTCTCGCGGCTGAAGCCTGGACCGGAAGTGGTTCATACCGCCTTGCGCCACGCGCTTCTGTCACAGCGCCCGCGCCCGCACTATGTGGTAACAGTGCCGGCCAGAATCGGCGTGGTGCTCAAGCGTATCCTGCCCGCATCGGCGCTCTACCGCGTGCTCGCCAGGCGCGCCTGACCGAAACCGAACTGGAGCCAGCCCATGGCAAGCGTCTTCAACATCCTCGCCATCATCGTCATGGCCGCCGTGGTGGTCGTGCTGATCCGCGGCCTCGTCAACATGATGCGCGGCGGCTCCGGCATCACCTCCAACAAGCTGATGCAGGCCCGCGTGCTGCTTCAGTTCATCGCTTTGGTGCTGATCATGCTGACCGTCTACTTCACCCGCAAGTAACGGGCCGGGGAGGACGACGTGGTCAAGCTCAACAAGATCTACACCCGCACCGGCGACGACGGCACCACCGGCCTCGGCACCGGCCAGCGGCGGCTGAAATCCGACCTTCGCGTCGAAGCCTACGGCACGGTGGACGAAGCCAATGCCTGCATCGGCATGGCCCGCACCCACACCGCCGTCAGCCATCCGCCCATCGACGCCATGCTTTCGCGCATCCAGAACGACCTTTTCGACCTCGGCGCCGATCTCGCCGTGCCAGACGAGGGCAAGCCGCTCGACTACGAGCCGCTGCGCATTGTCGCCGCGCAGACCGAGCGCGTCGAAAAGGACATCGACCTGCTCAACAAGGACCTGCGGCCGCTGAAGTCCTTTGTGCTGAACGGCGGCGCGCCTGCGGCGGCCGCCCTCCATCTTGCCCGCACGGTGGCGCGCCGCGCCGAGCGCATCATGGTGGCGCTGGCGCAGGACCCGGCCGAGCACGTCAACCGCGAGGCGCTGAGATACATCAACCGCGTCTCGGACTTCCTGTTCGTCGCCGCGCGAGCGGTCAATGACAATGGAAATGCCGACGTGCTATGGGTGCCCGGCAAGAACCGCTGACAATCAGGTATGGCGGGAGGATCCGATGTTTATCCCGCTCTACGACACCAACCGGCTGCGTCACATCCGTCTGCAATATGTGACGATCAGTCTGATCGTCGTGAACGCTCTGGTCTATCTCGCGACCACGCTCGGCGGTGAAAACTTCACCAACGCCGCGGTGCTCGGCCTCGGCTTCATCCCTTCGGTGGTCCACGACAAGGTCGAGCTGTCGCCCGAATTCGTCGTCATTCCCGAGAGCCTCAGCTACCTCACCTATTCCTTCCTGCATGCCGACATCTTCCACCTCGGCGGCAACATGCTGTTCCTCTGGGTGTTCGGGGACAATGTCGAGGACGCGCTCGGCCATGTACGCTACCTGATCTTCTACCTCGCCTGCGCGGCGGCGGGTGCTTTCGTTCAAGGGTTGGTTGGCTGGGATTCGCAGGTGCCGCTGATCGGCGCCTCCGGCGCCATCGCCGGCGTGGTCGCCGCCTACCTGATCCTCTATCCCAGGGTTAAGGTCTGGGTGCTGGCCTTCGCCCGTATCCCCCTTCGTATCCCGGCTTTCATCCCGCTCATCCTCTGGATCCTGTTCCAGATCGTGATGTTCGCCGCGGGCGGCGAGGACCAGGTTTCCTGGGCCTGCCACATCGGCGGCATCATCGCCGGCGCCGTCCTGGTGCTGGTGTTGCGCAGGCGCGGCGTGCCGCTGCTTGCCGGCGCCGACGGCGAGCCGGATCCCACGCCGAATGTTCAGCAGGCGCCCGTTCCGACCGAGCCCGGGCCAACGCCCGAAACCTCGGCGCCACCCTCGCCGCAATAGGGTCGCGGAGCCGCGTCGCGTCAGGACTGAACCGATTTGAATGCGCCGTGCATATTGACGCGCCGGATTGCCGCCACTACGGAAACGCCACCCGGGCATGATCCCGAAAAGTGGGAACCGGTTTTCGGAAAAGACCATGCACAATCGAAGGATCGGGGTGGAACAGGTTCTTGGCGGTCGAAGACCAGAATTCCGCCCGGAATGTCGGCTTTCGACAACTCTGACAAGGCGCGCACTGCTATAGCGCGCCCGACTATCTCAAGAGAGGTGACAGGAAAATGAAGATCCTTGTGCCCGTGAAGCGGGTTGTGGATGCCAACGTCAAGGTCCGGGTGAAGGCCGACGGACTGGGCGTCGAGCTCGCCAACGTCAAGATGGCGATGAACCCGTTCGACGAGATCGCGGTCGAGGAAGCGATCCGGATCAAGGAAGCCGGCAAGGCCGAGGAGATCATTGTCGTGTCGATCGGCCCGCAGCAGGCGCAGGAGACGCTCCGCACCGCGCTCGCCATGGGCGCCGACCGCGCCATCCTGGTCAAGACCGACGAGCAGACCGAGCCGCTCGGCGTCGCCAAGGTGCTGAAGGGCGTGGTCGAGGCGGAGAAGCCCGGCCTCGTCATCCTCGGCAAGCAGGCGATCGACGATGACAGCAATCAGACCGGCCAGATGCTGGCGGCGCTGCTTGGCTGGGCTCAAGGGACCTTCGCCTCCAAGGTGGAACTCGCCGGCGATCATGCCAAGGTGACGCGCGAGGTCGATGGCGGCCTGCAGACGGTAGAGCTGAAGATGCCGGTGATCGTGACCGCCGACCTTCGCCTCAACCAGCCGCGCTACGCCTCGCTGCCCAACATCATGAAGGCCAAGAAGAAACCGCTCGACGAGAAGAGCCCGGCCGACTACGGCGCCGACGTCAAGCCGCGCCTCAAGGTCATCAAGACCGAGGAGCCCGGCGGCCGCAAGGCGGGCGTCAAGGTCAAGAGCGTGGCCGAGCTGGTCGAGAAGCTGAAGAACGAAGCCGGCGTTCTGTAAGGCATCGGGAAAGGATAAGAAAAATGGCAATTCTCCTCATCGCCGAACACGACAACGCAACCCTTTCCGACCAGACCGCCAAGGCGCTGTCGGCGACCCTGCAGATCGGCTCGGACGTCGACGTGCTGGTCGCCGGCAAGGGCGCCAAGGCTGCCGCCGACGCCGCCGCCAAGCTGAAAGGCATCCGCAAAGTGCTGCTGGCCGAGGCCGATGAGCTCGCCGAGCGCCTGGCCGAGCCGCTGGCCGCCCTCGTGGTCTCGCTCGCCGGCTCGTATGACGCCATCGTTGCGCCGGCCACATCGGTCGGCAAGAACGTCTCGCCGCGCGTCGCGGCCCTGCTCGACGTCGCGCAGGTGTCCGAGATCATCGAGGTGGTCTCGCCCGACACCTTCAAGCGGCCGATCTATGCCGGCAACGCCATCCAGACCGTGCAGGCGACCGACGCCAAGAAGGTGATCACGGTGCGCACCGCCTCCTTCCAGGCTGCGCCCGAGGGCGGCTCGGCTTCGGTCGAGACGGTCAATGCGGCCGCCAATCCGGGCCTCTCCACCTTCGTCGAGAACAAGCTTTCCGAGACCGACCGTCCGGAGCTGACTTCGGCCAAGATCATCATCTCCGGCGGCCGCGCGCTGGGTTCGGCGGAGAAGTTCCAGGAAGTCATCCTGCCCGTCGCCGACAAGCTCGGCGCCGCCGTTGGCGCATCCCGAGCCGCTGTCGACGCCGGCTACGCCCCCAACGACTGGCAGGTCGGCCAGACCGGCAAGGTGGTCGCGCCGGATCTCTACATCGCCTGCGGCATCTCCGGCGCCATCCAGCACCTTGCCGGCATGAAGGATTCCAAGGTCATCGTCGCCATCAACAAGGACGAGGAGGCGCCGATCTTCCAGGTCGCCGACTACGGCCTCGTCGGCGATCTCTTCGTCATTCTGCCGGAACTGCAAAAGGCGCTTTGACGCCTTCCGCTCAGGCATATTAAAATCCGAAGGGTGGGGTAGACGAAGTCGCCCCGCCCTTTTAGTTTGCGCTGCACAAAAAGCAGGCCGCCAAGGCCTCAAGCAATTCCAGGAAAAGTGCCTGGCGGTTTTCCGTCCGGAATTGCGACAAACAAAGAAGGCAATTCCAGGGAGAGTGCGTCGCGTTTTTCCGTCCGGAATTGCGGGAAACAAAAGATGGGAGCATTTCAACGCTTCGCAAAAGCGGAAATGCTCCAGACGGGATCGGGGTAATGAGCAAGATCGAGACGATCGGCATTGTCGGCGCGGGCCAAATGGGGGGCGGCATCGCCCATGTCGCGGCGCTCGCTGGCTACAAGGTTCTGATCCACGACGTCACGTCCGACCGGATCGAGAAAGGCATCGCCACCATCAGCGGCAACATGGCCCGACAGGTCGGCTCCGGAAAGCTCGAGGAGAAGGCGCGCAATGAGGCGATGGGGCGGATCTCATCCGCCGCGGCGATGGCCGATCTTGCCGCTGCTGACCTCGTGATCGAGGCGGCGACCGAGGACGAGACGGTCAAGCGCAAGATTTACGCCCAGCTCTGTCCGCAGCTCAACCCGGAAGCGATCCTGGCGACCAACACCTCGTCGATCTCGATCACCCGGCTCGCCGCGCAGACCGACCGGCCGGAGCGTTTCATCGGCATACATTTCATGAACCCGGTGCCGGTGATGAAGCTGGTCGAGCTGGTGCGCGGCATCGCTACCGAGGATAAGACCTTCGAAGCGGCCAAGGCCTTCGTCAACCACCTCGACAAGACGATCACCGTCTCCGAGGATTTCCCGGCCTTCATCGTCAACCGGATCCTGCTGCCGATGATCAACGAGGCGATCTACACGCTCTATGAGGGCGTCGGCACGGTCGACGCCATCGACACCGCCATGCGGCTCGGCGCCAATCATCCGATGGGGCCGCTGCAGCTTGCCGATTTCATCGGCCTCGACACCTGCCTGTCGATCATGCAGGTGCTGCATGAGGGCCTGTCGGATTCCAAATACCGCCCCTGCCCGCTGCTGGTGAAATATGTCGAGGCCGGCTGGCTGGGTCGCAAGACCGGACGCGGCTTCTACGACTATCGCGGCGACCATCCGGTGCCGACGCGCTGAGCCAGCGATTGAACGCCCTCCCGCGCGGCGCTCAGGATGCCGCGGCAAGCGGTAGAGGCATCGCCTCGTCCTTCGAGACTTCGTCCGGAGCTGCCGAAACGCAGCCGCGGCCGGCCGCCTTCGCGGCATAGCAGGCAGCGTCGGCACGGGCGATGATCTCGTCCACCTCGCCGCAGTCCGCGCGGATCGGTGCGAGCCCGATGCTGGCGCCGATCGAATGCGGGCGGCCGTCCCAGCTGAAATTCAGGTTGCGGATGGCGTCGATGATGGAGCGCGCCGCGATCATCGCCCTCGTCGGCGCGCCTGACTTCAGGATGACGGCGAACTCGTCGCCGCCGAGGCGGGCAACGATATCTTCTGGACCAAGCCCGTTGCGGATCGCATCGGCAATGCTCTTCAGCAGCGCATCGCCCGCGGCGTGGCCTCCGGTGTCGTTGACCGCTTTGAAATGATCGAGGTCGACGAACATGAACTGGTGCTCGCCGCCGTTGAGACGGCACTGATCGACCAACTCCTCCATCGTGCGGATGAAGCTCGAGCGGTTGGCGAGCCCGGTCAGCGCGTCGTGGGCGGCGGCGTAAGCGAGCTGGCGCTGCAGAGCGCGCGCATCGGTGAAATCCTGGAAGACGATGACCAGCCCGCAGAATTCGTCGCGGTCGTTCATGATCGGCGACACCACCTGGCGGATGCTGCAGCGTGTGTCATCGCGCCGGACCAGAACGGCGCGGGTGTTCTGGTCGCAGTGCTGGCGGTCGACTGCCGAGGGCCGCGTCAGGCCGATCCTCTGCCCGGTTTCCTCGTCGACCGCCCAATAGACATGGCCGAGCACCTTGCCCAGCGCGTCGCCGGCGGCAACGCAGGTCAGCTTTTCGGCGACCGGATTCATGAAGGTGATGCGGTTTGCTGCATCGGTGCAGATCACCGCGTCGCCGATCGACTGCAGCGTCACCTTGAGCCGCTCCTTCTCGTCGGCCAGCATGGCCGCCGAAACCTTGAGGCGTTCTTCGGCCTGCTTGCGTTGGGTGATGTCGGTCAGGCTGCCGATGGCCCGGATCAGCCGGCCTTCGCCGTCGCGCTCGATCGCCTTGCCGCGGTCGAGGATCCAGACCCAGTGGCCCTCCTTGTGGCGCATCCGGAACTCGGCCTCGAAGAAAGGCGTCTCGCCGGCAAGATGCGCCCGGTCCGCCTCGGCGACGAGCTCGCGGTCGTCCGGGTGGATCATCGTCAGCCAGCGATCGGGATCGCCGTCGAGCTCGCCATCCGCGTAGCCCAGCATCCTCACCCAGGTTTCGGAATAGGTCGTGCCGCCCTTGCGCGCATCGAGGCTCCACACACCCTGCCCGGCGCTGGTCAGCGCGAAGTTCCAGCGGGTCTCGGCTTCGGCGATGCGCGCTTCGGCCCGTTTGCGCGCATCGATGTCCTCGATCTGCGACACGAGATAGAGCGGGCGATGGGTCTCCTCTTCGCGGATGACCGACCCGGCAAGCTGCGCCCAGACGGGAGTGCCATCCTTCTTGAGGTAGCGCTTCTCGAAATGGAAGGAATCGATCTTTCCCTCCTTGAGCGCGATCATCGTCTCGCGGCCGATCTGCAGATCGTCGGGATGCGTGATCTGAAAGAACGTCAGCGCCTCGATTTCCGCCCGGCTGTAACCGAGCATCGCCGCGAAGGCGGGATTGGTCTGGAGGATACGGCCGTCGAGTCCGACGATGGCGACGCCGATCGCCGAATCCTCCATCGCGCGGCGAAAGCGCTGCTCGCTCTCGGCGATCTGCCGATGGTCATCCGCGATCCGGCGAATGAACAGTGCGAAAAGGAAAAGCGACGCTCCGATGACGGCAATCGAAAGCTGCAGGCACAACCTGAGCGCCGCGACGCCAGGCTGAAAGCCCGGCGACAGAATCGAGGCCGCCACGGCAATGATGCCGGCTGTCATCAAGACGGGCACGGCGCGCTTGCCGGCCCGCGGACCTTTCCAACTCGACCATGCCACAATGCGATCCCACCCAATACGCAACTGCACGCTGCCGCAACCCTGGAGGATCGATTTTAAGGAATGGTTGCGCGAACGGCAGCGACCGCTCCGCTAACCGGCAAACAATTGCCGGCATGATTAAGGATCGGTGTGCGAACCTACCAGCGGACGAAAAGCCGCCCACCTATGGCGCCGAGCGCTGTGAGGATGACAATGGCGAGCGTGTACCAGATGGCGACGAACAGCGGCGAATCGTCGAAGCAATGCGCGGCATAGAAGGTCGCCGAGAGTCCGCCGGCGAGCAGGCCGGCGACCGCGCCCGCCAGCATCGGCCGCGTCGGCGCGCCGTGACGCAGCGCCGCGAGAAAGACCGCGAGCGGGCCGATGCCGATCAGCGGGATGAAGGTCAGGCAGATGTACCAGTTGGTGCCGACCAGCCTCCTGCCCCACTCAGGCGAAGGCACGGCAAACAGTTCCAGAGCCACGGCCACGACAACCAGCAGCGGCGCGACGGCCATCCAGGCAGCCGCCCGGGCTGTCGACGCGCCGGGGGTCGACAACGCCCGAATCAGGGCGAAGGCGCTGACACCGAGCGCGATGGTGAAGACGAATTTGGCGAGGAAGCGCATCGTGTGCATGGCGGCCATGATGTCGGGACGCGGGCCGATGGTCAGCCAGAAGACCGTCGCCCCGATCACCGCCGCCGCAGCGACCGCCAGCCACCAGGCCGAATCCTGCGGCATCGCCTTGCTGCGCGCATCGGCGTCGAGCGCCTTGATGAGGTCTTCGGTTCTCATGTCACTGTTGTCCGAACCTTTTCGCGATCGCGGCAAGGCCGCGATGCAGCGACACCCTGACCGCCGTCTCGCTGACGCCGAGCTTGGCCGCCGTTTCGCCGATCGAGCGGCCATCGACCGAAATCGAAGAGACCACCGAACGCTGCGCAGGCGGCAGGCCATCCAGGGCCCTGGCGATGTCGCGCTCGCTGACGGTCTCCGCTTCCGGTTCGGCGAAAGTCTCGGCGATCTCGTCGATCTCGACCTCGATGCGCCGGCCTCGCCGACGGAACGCGTCGATCAGCTTGAAACGGGCGATCGCATAGACCCACGGGAGAACCGGAGCATCCTCGCGCCAGGTGTGCCGTTTGACATGAATGGCCAGCAAGGTTTCCTGCACGACATCCTCGGGGTCGACCCCGCCCTGAACGATCTTGCGCCGGACGAAGCCGCGAACGAGGGCGGCTATCCGGTGCAGAAAGTCGGCATAAGCCCTTTCGTCTCCCGCGATCGCGGCCCTGAGCAGCCGGGATAGTTCGGCCTCGTCCTTGCCGGTCACAAGAAGTTTACCCCCGAATGTTCGCGTCTCGGCCC
>NZ_RZSC01001149.1:0-1294 GCF_003998155.1 Mesorhizobium sp. M1E.F.Ca.ET.063.01.1.1 | reverse complement strand
ACGTTGAGCAGGTTGGCGCCGTTGTTGATCGTTGAAAGGATGAAGGAGCCGATCAGCGGCCCGTGCACCGAGCCGATGGCGCCGAACAGCGAGGTGCCGCCGATCACCGACGAGGCGATGGCCTGCAGTTCATAAGTGTCGCCCTGCGTCGGGTTGCCGATGCCGATGCGCGAGGCAAGCAGCACGCCGACGAAGGCGGCGAGCAGGCCGGACAGGATATAGGCCATGAAGATCGTGCGCGGCACGTTCACGCCCGAAAGGCGCGCGGCCTCCGCATTGGAGCCGACCGAGAACAAGTAGCGGCCCCAGCGCGTGTGGTGCAGGAAGACATAGGCCGGTATCGCGACCAGGATAACCATCCAGAACAGATAGGGGATGCCGAGCAGCGAGCCGCGCGAGAAGGCCTGGAACGGATCGCTGTTGATCGAGATCGAGTTGCCGTTGGTCATAAGCAAGCCGATGCCGCGCAGCGACGTCATGGTGGCCAAAGTGATGATGAAGGGCGGCAGGCTCATCTTGACGATGCCGAAGCCGTGGAACAGGCCGATGGCGACGCCGACCAGCAGGGTGATCAGAACGGCTGCCCAGATCGGCCAGCCGGCATTGATCAGCAGCGCGACGACGACGGTGGTGAAGCCGACCACGGCGCCGACCGACAGGTCGATGCCGCCGGTGATGATCACGAAGGTCTGGCCGACGGCGAGGATGGCGATCAGCGAGCCCTGGCGCAAAAGGTTGGTGATGTTGAGCGCTGTGGCGAAGGAAGGCGTGGCGACAGCCAGCACGATCCACATCAAGAGCAACAGGCCAAGCAGTGTCAGCCCGAACAGGGCATTGAAATTGCGCTTGGGTTTTTCGGCGGGGATCGCCTCGGTGCTCATTTTTGTCCTCCCGTCTTTTCTTGTTTCTCGGCCAGCGCCTGGCTCAAAATGTCCTCGTGGCTGGCGGTGTGGAAGCCATGCGTGGCGACCAGCTTGCCGCGGCGGAACACATGCAGCGTGTCGGCGAGCTCGTAGACCTCGGGCAGATAGGACGAGATCAGGATGATGCCGGCGCCCTTGGACAGCAGCGTCGAGAACAGGCGGTAGATCTCGGCCTTGGTGCCGACATCGACGCCGACCGTAGGCTCGTCGAAGATGAACAGCTTGGCGCCATGCGCCAGCCACTTGCCGATGACGATCTTCTGCTGGTTGCCGCCCGACAGGCTGGAGGCGAGCGCATGGCGGGTCGGCGTCTTGATGCGCAGGTCGGCGATCTGGCGGTCGGCCTCGGCCTTCTCGCGCGAGCCGGAGAT
>NZ_RZSC01001148.1:0-1298 GCF_003998155.1 Mesorhizobium sp. M1E.F.Ca.ET.063.01.1.1 | reverse complement strand
GGGCGGCAAGGCCAGCCCGGCGCAGACGCGCGAACTGGCCGAGGCCCGCAACGCCTTCGAGGCGGTGCGGCCGCATGGGTGGCGCGATGCCGAGGCAGCTTACGTCAAGCACCCGGCCCTTGCCCGCGAGGCCGGCGGTGGCCAGGTCAATCGCGCCATCCGCGCCCTCCAGCTTGAAACCGAAATCCGCACTGATCCAAGCCCCCGCGCCGACCTCTTCGTGGAACGTTGGCAAAAGCTCGACCGGACCAGTCAGCGCCAATATCGGGCGGGCGACATGTCAGGCTACAAGGCCACGCGGTCGGCCATGGGCGATATGGCCAAAAGCCTCCAACGCGATCCGCAACTGGAATCCATCCTCACCAACCGCAAGCGAGACCTCGGCATCGCGTTCGAATCAGGCCACCGTCTCGGCCTTGAACTCAGCTTCAACCACGGCATCGACCTCGGAAGGGGCCGGGGCATCGGACTCTAGACCCGTCCGATTTACCGCCGCCTCTACGCCGGGGTACGACGATGCGGAAAACCCTCTTGCTCACCCTAAGTGTCTATCCTCTGGATCAGGAGCAGCCAGAAACAGCCAGCAGGAGGCAGCACGACCATGCCCGAACCAGACCGCATTATCCGCCTGAAAACTGTCCTTTCCCGGACCGGTTTGTCCCGGTCCACGATCTACCGCAAGATCGCGGAAGGCACGTTCCCACGCCAGATCAAGATCAGCGTCCAGGGTGCAGGGTGGCATGAATCCGACATCAGTCGCTGGATAACCGATCCTGTATCATGGCGCCCGCAGGCTGAGTTCGATCCGTTTCGGTGACAGTCCGCCTCTGGGCACCAACACCAAACTAAGGTGTTGACGCAGCTGAAAAACTAGCAAAACTAAGTGCTTAGGGCTGCCCGAGTGATACACACGGGTGCTACACATGGTCCTTGCAATGAGCCGTCCTGTCAAACATCCTAAGACCGGGGTTTACTGGTTCCGGAAGCGGGTACCAGCTGACATCGCAGCGTTGACGGGTCGCAAGGAGGCCATCCGGATGGCACTTGGATAATCCAGATCACCCCGGAGGCCGGGACGGTCAAGACCGACGAGGCCCGGGACGTTCCACTTCATCAGCAAATCGTCGATCTTGGATTCCCGGCGTTCGTCGAGCAATCCGGCGGCGGTCACCTTTTTCTAAATGTCGACCCGTTCGAAGACAGTCGAGGCGCCCGGCGAGGCCTCAAGAACCGTCTAGCCGAATTCGGTCGTAGCTTCGTACCAGACCCAAGGGTCGCCCCCAACTATGGCTGGAGAC
>NZ_RZSC01001147.1:0-1307 GCF_003998155.1 Mesorhizobium sp. M1E.F.Ca.ET.063.01.1.1 | reverse complement strand
GGGCAGGGGTGCTGCGGGTGAGAGATCTCGCCGAACTGCTCGATGCCGCCGAGACGATCGCGCGCTATTCGCCGCTTGAGCGGACCCGCGTCGGCATCGTCACCAACGGCGGCGGCGCCGGGGTCCTTGCGATCGACAAGCTGATCGACCGCGGAGGCGAATTGGCCGCGCTTTCACCGCTGACGATCGAGCGGCTGAACGGGGTTCTGCCGCCGACCTGGTCGCATGCAAACCCCGTCGACATCGTGGGCGATGCGGCACCGGAACGCTATCAAGCGGCGCTCGAAGCCTTGTCGGCGGATCCGGGAACGGACGTCATCCTGGTCATGAACTGTCCGACCGGGCTCGGTTCCTCGCCCGACGCGGCCAGGAAGGTGGCCGAGCTTGGCGATGAGGGCGAGATCGGAGGAAAGCCGCTCCTCGGCTGCTGGCTCGGCGAGCATACCGCGCGCGAAGGCCGGCGCATCCTGACGGAAGCCGGCATTGCGAGCTTCGAAACACCGGAGGATGCGGCGATCGCGGCGTCCTATCTCGGCGAATGGTCACGGGCCCAGCGGGCGCTCTTGCGGACTCCCTCGAGCCAGGACGGAGGCGCCGCCGACGGCAAGGCGACGGTGCATGCCATCTTCCGGCAAGTGGCAAGCGAAGGGCGGCGCATGCTGACCGAACCGGAAGCAAAGGCCGCGATCGCCGCCTATGGCATTCCGGTGCCCCGAACCGTTGTTGCCAACTCGACCCCCGAGGTGGCGGAGGCAGCCGGCCAGCTTCTCGAAAGCGCCGAGCGGGTGGTCGTCAAACTGCTGTCGAAGGCGGTCTCGCACAAGTCGGACGTCGGCGGCGTGGTGCTCGACATTGCGACCGCCGCGGAGGCCGGAGAGGCCGCGAAGTCGATCGAAACACGCCTGCGCGCACAGGCGCCGGGGACAAAGGCGGACGGATACACCGTGCAAACCATGGTCGTGCGCAAGCACGCGCAGGAGCTCATCTTGGGCATGAACCTGGACCCGATGTTCGGCCCGGTCCTGCTTTTTGGCGCCGGCGGCACGGCGGTCGAGGTTCTGAACGATACCGCCATTGCGCTGCCGCCGCTCGACGACGTGCTGGCCGGAGATCTGATCGACGCGACGCGAATAGGCCGCCTGCTCGCCGGCTATCGCGACCGCAAGCCGGCAGATCGTGCCGCGATCGTTGCCGCTCTGAACGGCTTGTCGCGGATGACCATCGACTTCCCTTGCCTGACCTCCCTGGACATCAATCCCCTGTTGGGCGATGCCGCGGGCGTGATTGCCCTGGACGCCCGCATCGAA
>NZ_RZSC01001146.1:0-1309 GCF_003998155.1 Mesorhizobium sp. M1E.F.Ca.ET.063.01.1.1 | reverse complement strand
CGAACTGGTCGTCCCAGTTGCCGCGGGCCGAGGATTTCAGGATATCCCCGACCACATCCTGCGCGCTGGCATGGCCGGCGACAACAGCGGCGGCGAGCGCGGAGGCACCGGTCAGGAAGAAACGGCGGCTGGTTCTCATGGACGTTCCAGACATTCTAGCTGTATCAAATCTCGCTCAGTTCGCTCTACCGGCGGGTTGCCCGCACTCTAAGGTTGGCAATCTTAACAATTAGCCAACCATGTCCCGCATTGTCCGGCCGCCAGAAACGCGCGGCCGCCGCGCCGGTTCCCATGAGCGCAGGTCATTGGCCCGCAGCATCACCCGTATTCTCGCTTTCACCGTGATTATGGCGGCAACGTGGCCTTGGTCCGCGATTTGCAGAAGGCGGGATCATGAAAGGATAAGGACCGGTGCTTTTCGGCACCGGTCCCTGACAGTTCCCTCCGGCCTCGCTTCTTCGGCGCGACTTCAATGTCTCAAGCGCCGGAAGCGGCTTACATGCGGTAAGCGATCGTATCGTTCCAGAAGCGATCCAGCCGCTGCAGGGCGCGGTTCATCTGCTTGAACTCGTCGGTGTTGATGCCGCCGACCGCCTCGATCGAGCCGACATGGCGCTCGTAGAGACCGGCGACGACGTCGGCCACGTCGTTGCCCTTCGGCGTCAGCGAGACGCGGACCGAACGGCGGTCGATGCGCGAGCGCTGGTGGTTGATGAAGCCGAGGTCGACCAGCTTCTTCAGATTGTAGGAGACGTTCGAACCGAGATAATAACCGCGCGAGCGCAGCTCGCCGGCGGTCAGCTCCGAATTGCCGATGTTGAACAGCAGCAGCGCCTGGATGGCGTTGATGTCGGAGCGGCCGTTGCGGTCGAACTCGTCCTTGATCACGTCAAGCAGGCGGCGATGCAGACGCTCCACCAGCTGCAGCGATTCCATGTACAGCGAACGGATCGCCTCGCGGCGGTCGTCGGATACGTTGGCGGTCTTCGCCGCCGGACGCGAATTGATCATTGTCTTTGCCTCTCGTTTGTCGCCCGGTGATTTTTTGTTCTTCACCTTGATCGCGACACTATCGAATACTCATAAAATTCGACTTAAACGCCAGGGCTAACAAGAGCTTACCGGTAAGAGGTTTCGAAAGAGGCTTAACGAACGGTCACGCGAGCAAGAACAATTAACCTAAAGATTTAGCCAACGGTTTTTGGGCAAAGCGCCGACTCGAATTTAGGGCTGCGGAGCCGTCCGGCAAGTTAAAGCGCGTCGCGCTGAAGCGGACTCAGGCGACGCGCTTCAGGTCTTTGTCTGCTGC
>NZ_RZSC01001145.1:0-1310 GCF_003998155.1 Mesorhizobium sp. M1E.F.Ca.ET.063.01.1.1 | reverse complement strand
TGCTCCGAGCGCATCTTCTGCACTTCCTCCTTGGAACGGTACTTCGCCGGATCGGACATCGAGTGGCCGCGATAGCGGTAGGTCTGCATTTCGAGGATCAGCGGCCCGTTTCCGGCGCGGCACCATTCGGTGGCGAGCTCGGCGGCCGACTTTACGGCGCGGACATCCATGCCGTCGACCTGGATGCCGGGGATCTTGAAGGATGCGCCGCGATGCGAGAAATCGGTCTCGGCGGACGAGCGCGACACGGACGTGCCCATGGCGTAGCGGTTGTTCTCGATGATGAAGATCACCGGCAGCTTCCACAGCGAAGCCATGTTGAAGCTCTCGTAGACCTGGCCCTGGTTGGCGGCGCCGTCACCGAAATAGGTCAGCGAGACATTCTTGTTCTCACGATAGCGGTTGGCGAAGGCGAGCCCGGTGCCCAGAGACACCTGCGCGCCGACGATGCCGTGGCCGCCGTAGAAATGCTTCTCCTTGGAGAACATGTGCATGGAGCCGCCCTTGCCTTTCGACAGGCCGCCGCGGCGCCCGGTGAGCTCGGCCATGACGCCGCGCGGCGAAAGCTCCATCGCCAGCATGTGGCCGTGGTCGCGGTAGGCGGTGATCATCTGATCGCCTTCGATCAGCGCCATCTTCATGCCGGTGACGACGGCTTCCTGACCGATATAGAGGTGGCAGAAGCCGCCGATGAAGCCCATCCCGTAGAGCTGGCCGGCCTTCTCCTCGAAGCGGCGGATGAGCAGCATGTGCCGGTAGGCGGAAAGCTCTTCTTCCTTGGTGAATTCGGCTGGCTTTGGTGCGGAAAGGTTCGGCGATTTGCCGTCGGATTTGGATTTGGATTTGGCAGGCGCTTTTCTGGCGGCGGTGGCCATGCATCACTCCCTGTTGGCGTCTCTTCGCGGACATTTCAGGGAGAGCGATCGCCTCCCCACCGATTTGAGCGAGGCTAACACGCAAGGGTGCATTGCGCCATGCTGAAAAATGCATGGCTGGCATGCGTCTAAGCGACTAGAATCATTGCGAATAAGTTCGATTAACCGGAATTCGGTTATTTCGTCGAGGCAGGCAGCATGATGGTGATTTCCTCGGGCTGCGAGAGATTGAGCGCCTTTCGAGCCTGTTCGTCAAGCATGTCCTTTTCCAGCGTGCCTTCATGGAGGAGCTGGACGCGGCGCTCGAAATCGACCCGGCGCGCCTTGACCGCGTCGAGCTGGGCCTGCAGTTCGGCCGCCTGGGCCTGCAGCCGATACTTGGAATAGATGCCGAATTCGCCATGATAGGCATGGAAGCCGAAATAGGTCAGGAAC
>NZ_RZSC01001144.1:0-1311 GCF_003998155.1 Mesorhizobium sp. M1E.F.Ca.ET.063.01.1.1 | reverse complement strand
CGGGACGGGCGGGCTGCTGAACGACCTGGTCAAGCTCCGCGAATAGCGGAAGTGTCGCAGCGTAAAATGGGAAGGGCCGCCGGTTCGACCGGTGGCCCTTCTTGTGTTTCCCCAACCCCCTACCCATCTGCCTCCGGCGCATCAGGCCTTTTCCTGCCGGGAAAAACCGATTAGACAGCGCCCAAACAAGATGCGGACAGATTCCGCCCGCAACCCGAAGGAAGAGCCCTTGTCCACGACGTTCGAGAAAGTCGCCAAGATCATTGCCGACACCAGCGAGATCGATATCGACACCATCACCCCCGAAAGCCACACCATCGACGATCTCGGCATCGACAGCCTCGATTTCCTCGACATCGTCTTTGCCATCGACAAGGAATTCGGCATCAAGGTGCCGCTGGAGAAGTGGACGCAGGAGGTCAATGACGGCAAGGCCTCGACCGACGATTACTTCGTCATGAAGAACCTGTGCGCCAAGATCGACGCGCTGGTCGCGGCCAAGGTCGCCTGATGCCGGTTGAGCGCGCGACCTTGACGCGCTCGGCGCGTGACCACGAAAATCGGCATCGATTTTCGGAAGGGATCATGCGCAAGACCAAGAAGCAGCCTCACCCGCAAAGCCGTCCATGAGCAGCCCCCACGACGTCGTCATCACCGGCATCGGCCTTGTCTCTTCGCTGGGAGAGGGTCCGGATGCGCATTGGCAGAAGCTGACCCGGCCGGGCCTCGAGCCGGTGCTCGATGCGACGCGCTTCGCTCCCTACACCATCCACCCCCTGCCCGAGATCGACTGGAACCTGCAGATCGCCAAGCGCGGCGACCAGCGCCAGATGGAAACCTGGCAGAGGCTCGGCACCTATGTTGCCGGCCTGGCGCTGGACGACGCCGGCATCAAGGGCAATGACGAGCTCTGCGCGACCATGGACATGGTGGTGGCGGCCGGCGGCGGAGAGCGCGACGAGGCCGTCGACACTGCAATCCTGGCGGCCTCCGAAACCCGCAACGATCGCGACGTGCTGCTCAACGAGAAGCTGACCACGGAATTGCGGCCGACGCTGTTCCTGGCCCAGCTTTCGAACCTGCTCGCCGGCAACATTTCGATCGTCCACAAGGTCACCGGCTCGTCCCGCACCTTCATGGGCGAGGAAGGCGCAGGCGTCTCCGCCGTCGAGACGGCCGCCGCGCGCATCCGCTCCGGCCAGTCGACCCATGTCCTGGTCGGCGGCGCGTTCCAGACAGAACATTCCGACATGCTGCTCGGCTATGAGCTTGCCGGTTACCTGCATCGCGGCCCCTGGAAGCCGGTCTGGC
>NZ_RZSC01001143.1:0-1313 GCF_003998155.1 Mesorhizobium sp. M1E.F.Ca.ET.063.01.1.1 | reverse complement strand
GCTGCGCGGCCAGCCTCTGCGGGCGGCGCTGCGCGAAGGCGTTGCCGCGGCGACGCTCGCCATCGAGAGCGCCGAGGCAGTGCCAGCCTTCACCGCCTCCAGTTTCGCGCAGGCGCTGGCCCTTGTGCCGGAGGCACGGGAGGTGGCATAGGGCCACCAGATCATCTTGCCGGAGCATTTTTTTCGCTTCGATCGGAGACAGACATGACGCCTGAGACCGCCCGCCCCTTCATCGACATCCATCCGCCGGTGGCTGAGGCGCTCGCCGCCGGCAGGCCAGTGGTGGCGTTGGAAAGCACCATCATCACCCATGGCATGCCCTACCCCGACAATGGCGCCATGGCGGCCACGGTCGAGCAGATCATCGTCGATGGCGGCGCGGTGCCGGCGACGATCGCGGTGGTCAACGGCCGCATCAAGATCGGGCTGTCCGATGGCGAGCGCGAATCGCTCGCCATGACCGGCGACGCCATGAAGCTGTCGCGCGCCGATATCGGTTTTGCCGTCGCGCAAGGGCGCACCGGCGGCACCACCGTTGCCGCCACCATGATTGCCGCGCATATGGCGGGCATAAAGGTTTTCGCCACCGGCGGCATCGGCGGCGTCCACAAGGGCGCCGAGAAGAGTTTCGATATCTCGGCCGACCTCGACGAGCTGGCGCGCACGCCGGTCATCGTCGTCTCGGCCGGTGCCAAAGCGATCCTCGACATCGAAAAGACGCTGGAAGTGCTGGAAACGCGTGGCGTCCCGGTCATCGGCCATGGCAGCGAGACCATGCCGGCCTTCTGGTCTAGGCAGTCGCCCTTCCGCGCGCCGCTGACGCTGCACGCGCCGGAAGACATCGCGCATTTCTACCGGACGCGCCAGGCACTCGGCCTTGGCGGCGGCATTCTCGTCGCCAATCCGGTGCCGCAGAATGACGAGATCCCGGCCGCCGAGATGGATGGCTACATCCAGGCCGCGCAGAAGGCCGCCGAGGCGCAAAGCGTCACCGGCAAGGCGGTGACGCCCTTCCTGCTGTCGAAAATCCTGGAATTCACCGGCGGCCGCAGCCTCAAGACCAACATCGCGCTGGTCGAGAACAATGCGCGGCTGGCGGCGGAGATCGCGAAGGCACTGTAAAAGCTACTCGAACGTCCAGCAGCCCGGCTAATCGCGACAGCCGAGTTCCTTCGCACCCTCCTCTGGCCTGCCGGCCATCTCCCCCGCAAGGGGGGAGATTGGACGTCAACGCCGATTTCGCCAATCGCCAACGCTGCAAGAAGAGCGTCGGCGGTAAAGCTGCTGATCTCCCCCCTTGCGGGGGAGATGTC
>NZ_RZSC01001142.1:0-1315 GCF_003998155.1 Mesorhizobium sp. M1E.F.Ca.ET.063.01.1.1 | reverse complement strand
GCCAGCGCTCGTAAAGGATGAAGACGAAGAGCAGGACCACGCCGGCGACGATCGCCGGCCCGGCCATCATCCCGCCGCCCTCGGCGTTCATCGCCGTCAATCCGTAGGCCAGCGCCCCGAAGGCGAGTGTGGCAAGCCCGGCGCCCCCGAGATCGAGACTGCGCTTTTCGGTCGGCTGGTCGGCCGGGATCTTGACGAGCAGCAGATAGATCGAAACCAGCCCGAGCGGCAGGTTGACGGCAAAGATCGCGCGCCAGACGCCATTGCCGAAGGTCGACAGCACGAAGCCGCCGAGCACCGGACCGAGCGCCGTCGTCAGCGCCGACGCGGCCGCCCAGATGCCGATCGCCCGGCCGCGCTCCTTCTTCGGATAGGCCTTGGCGATAATAGCGAGGCTGCCCGGCACCATGATGGCCGCGCCAATGCCCTGGATGGCGCGGAAGCCGATCAGCACCGCCGGATTGGGCGCCAGCGCGCAGGCGAGCGAAGCGGCAATGAAAAGCGCGATGCCGGTGACGAAGGCGCGCCTGAGGCCGAATCGGTCGCCGGCCGCACCGCCTGCCAGAATCAGCGCCGAAAGCGTCAGCGCGTAGGCGTTGGAGATCCATTGCGCCTCCGCCAGGCTGGCGCCGAGATTGACGCGCAGCGCCGGCATGGCGATCGCCAGGATCGAACCGTCGATGAAACCGAGCGCCGAAGCAAGGATCGCCGCCACCAGCACGAACTTGCGCCGCGTCTGAGGGCAGAACGTACCGTTCGCGCGAGGCGCGGTCGAAAGCGAATCGGCTGTGGTCTCGTGCGAGGACGCCATGAATGTCTGCTTAGCTCTCCGGCGCATTCCTAACAACGAGCCAGAGGATTGCGATTCTTGAAACCAGCTTGCACTGACCGAATGGCCAGGAGGGCGGCAATCAGGATGCAAACGAACCGTCGCGTGCTAGGTTCCGGCCCGTCGTTTCGAACTTGCGCCAGAGCAATTCCAGGAAAAGTGTGGAACGGTTGGGCTCGGCGACTTCGCCGTAGCCTTCCGTCCGGGATTGCGTAAAAACAAATAGTCTAAGGGGGAAGCCATGAAGCGACCGCTCGAACCGTCGGCCGAAGCGCGCGGGCGCATCGTCGGCATAACCGACGGCGTCTTTGCCATCGCGCTGACCTTGATCGTGCTGGAGATCAGGGTGCCGTCGCATGAAACGGTGCATTCGGAAAGCGAGTTGCTTGCCGCGGTTCTTGCACTCGCGCCGCGGTTCCTGACCTATGCGCTGAGCTTCCTGACGCTGACCATCTTCTGGTTCGGCCAGCAGGCGCAGCACAGCCT
>NZ_RZSC01001141.1:0-1316 GCF_003998155.1 Mesorhizobium sp. M1E.F.Ca.ET.063.01.1.1 | reverse complement strand
GCCTGCTCATCGTCGACGTCGACCATTTCAAATCGATCAACGACCGGTTCGGTCACGCCGAGGGCGACAAGGTGCTGAAGTCGATGGCCGCCTTGTTGATCGAGACTGCCGGCAACGCGGATCAGGTGTTCAGGATCGGCGGCGAGGAATTTGCGATCCTCTGCTCGCAGCCGCATGCGCTGGCGAGGCTGCTCGGCGAAGCTATCAGGAACGCGGTGAAGACTTCCGTGCACACCAGTCGCTTCAACATCACCATAAGCGCCGGCGTGTCCACCGTCAGCGAGACGACGCATTGCCTGGCCGACATTTTCGCGCTTGCCGACCAGCGCCTCTACAAGGCCAAGTCGAGCGGCCGCGACCGCGTGATCGGCGAACCGGGCAGCGACGCCGTCATCCGCGAGGCGGCCCCGAAGACCGCCTGACTTCGAAGCCAAAATTCGGCTGCTGAGTTCTTACTGGAATCCGATCGCGTCGACCGTGCCCTTCGGACAACCGGCCTTGCCCGTCGGCGCCGACGCCATGAGCAGGTCGGCGAGCTTGCTGTCGGGACTGATCGGACCGGAGAGGCCGAGCGTCAGCTCGCCGATCAGCCGCCTGCCGCTTGACGGATCGACCAGGCATGAAACGCGCACACGGTCGCCGGCGCCGGCGCCGAAGGCCTGGTTGAAAGCGCCGCGGATCTGATCCGACGTCAGTTGCTTGCCGATGTTCTTGTTGAAGAGGTCGCGCACCGGCGAAGCATTCACGGCGCGCATCAGATTGAGCGCGTCGGCGAAATACTCCTGCTGGCTCTTGCCGTAGCAGGTGCCGTGCTTGATCCACTCGTGACGCTCCAGCTTGGAAGCCGTGCCCGGCATCACCTGGTCGAGCTCGGCGCGCGTATTGGCATCGAGATCGACGGGCGGCAGATCCGCCCAATGCGCCGGGTTGTCGTTGGCCTTGTCGCCAGCCGGCACCTGACAATAGAAATTGCCGTTCGGCTGCGGCCACAGCCCGTGCAAGGTGAAGTGGGAAGCGTCGAATTCACTGGGGTTCTGCGCCTTGCATTCGGGCTTGCTGCCCTTGGTCTCGCAGAAGGCCGGCTGCCAGCTCAGCGCGAACACATATTCAGGCTTGCCTGAAGCAGGCTGCGACGGCTTGGTCTGGCCGGCGGGCGCCGGCGCGGTCGCGGCGCTGCCGCCGGTGATATGGCCGCAACTGATCTTCACCCACCGCCGTTCCGGATCGGCGCCCGGCACCTGGATCAGATAATGCGTGGGCTCGTCCTTGTTGCCGGCCAGAAGCTGATAGCTTTGTCCCGCTTCGGTGGACACGTT
>NZ_RZSC01001140.1:0-1325 GCF_003998155.1 Mesorhizobium sp. M1E.F.Ca.ET.063.01.1.1 | reverse complement strand
ATCCTGGCACCGATCGGCATTCGCCAAAAGCTTCTCGGCGAACATGTCCGGGGGAATCAGGGCTGGGATGCCCAATTCGTCGTCGAACTGACCTCGCAACTGGATGCGGCCCTCGCGAATGACTTCGAATCTGATTGACTGTCCCTTGAGCCGCACCACTGTCCTCAGGCCGTATTGATCGATCTGGAAATCGCGAACAGCTTCGACGGATTCAGGGAAGAAGGCCCGGACGCCAAGCTCTGACGCCCGCGTCCGCAGTTCGCGATACCCGTCAGCGTCGGCGCAGAGGAAATCCAGATCCAGTGACCGCCGGTATTCGCCGAGTTTCATGACAATGGCGGTGCCACCGCCGAACCAGCACTGGGTGGCCGCCAGGAACTCGCGGTCCATCAGCCCGAGAGCTTCGGCAATGATCCTGTGTTCCGGTTTTCCAAACGCCTTCATGATCTCAACTCGCGGTGTTTCCGGCTTTGATTGTTTGCTGCGGGAAGACGTTCAAGAAGAGAGGAAAGCGAAACCTCACGAGGTGGTCAAAAGGATGCCATGACCGAACTTGTCAGCAAGTTTCCTAATAAGCAGCTTTTCACGCGCGGTAAGGCTTTTTTGATCAACAAAACGCCAATTGCGTTCGTAAAGCGCAAATGCTTCTTCCGCAGGGATCGGACGCGACGCGTCTCGGCTCCAGGCGAGTACCTGGAGCTGCGGGAACTCTGCGGGAACGATCGGCGCGATATTTGCGGTCATGGTTCTGCAAACATAGTGCAGAGCGCTTAAGAAATCCAACGTGGCCTAGGCCGCCAACGCCTCGGAGAACTCCACCGCCCTGCCCTGGCCGGGCGTGACGATCTCGCCCTCCCACATCACCCGATTGCCGCGCACGATGGTGCCGACCGGCCAGCCGGTGACTTCCCTGCCGTCATAGGGCGTCCAGCCGGCCTTGGAGCCGGCCTGCGCGTTGGTGATGGTCTCGCGGCGCTTGAGATCGACGACGGTGAAGTCGGCATCGTAGCCGGCGGCGATGCGGCCCTTCCGCGCCATGCCGAAGATGCGTTGCGGGCCATGGCTGGAAAGATCGACGAAACGCTGCAAGGTGAGCCGGCCCGCGTTGACGTGGTCGAGCATGATCGGCACCAGCGTCTGCACGCCGGTCATGCCGGACGGCGAGGCAGGATAGGGTTTTGCCTTCTCGGCCAGCGTGTGCGGCGCATGGTCGGAGCCCAGCACATCGACAATGCCTTGCGAGATGCCGTGCCAGACGCCGTCGCGATGGCGCGCCGCCCGCACCGGCGGGTTCATCTGGATCAGCGTGCCCAGTCGCGCATAGT
>NZ_RZSC01000113.1:0-11988 GCF_003998155.1 Mesorhizobium sp. M1E.F.Ca.ET.063.01.1.1 | reverse complement strand
TTCTCGATCTGGTCGATGCGGTCGGCCTGCCCTGCCCGGCCTTCGACCGCCGCGCGGATCATCGCCCGCGCCTGCTCCTCCATCGAGCAGCCATTTTCGGCCGCCAGTTGCCGCAGCAGGTCCTTGACCTCGTCGTCAAGGTTGCGGATCGTGATGCTGGCCATGTGATTGCATCCGCTTCAAACTGGTGTCAGCAATGATAGCAATGCAATCAAATCACGGCAAGGCGGGCGGCGTTCAGAAGATCCGCCAAGCGATATAGATCAGCGTCAGCGCGATCACCCACAGCGCCACGCGGCCGGAGCGGGTATGGCGGGCTTCGGCCTTGCCGATGGCGCGCGCGGTCGCCTCGTCGAATCGCAGTCCATGTTCGGCCATCAGGTCGATTTCGCGCGACAGCCGCTCGGTACGGGCGGCAATATCCGGCGCTTGCCTTGCCAGCGCCACCAGCGCCTTGCCGGCGTCGCGAGCGTCGGTCAGCATTCCGCGCGGACCGAGATTGCCGGCGATCCAGTCGCTGACCACCGACTCCGACGTCTTCCACATGTTGAAGGCCGGATCGAGCGTGCGGGCGACGCCTTCGACGACGACCATGGTCTTTTGCAGCAGGATCAGTTCCGGTCGCGTCGCCATGTCGAAAAGTTCGGTGACCTCGAACAGAAGGGTCAAGAGCTTGGCCATCGAAATGGTGTCTGCCGATTGGCCATGGATCGGCTCGCCGATGGCGCGGATCGCCTGCGCGAAAGCCTCGACATTGTGCTGGCGCGGCACATAGCCGGCCTCGAAATGCACCTCGGCGACGCGCTGATAATCGCGAACGATGAAGCCGTAGAGGATCTCGGCTAGGAAACGCCGCTCCTTCTTGCCGAGCCTGCCGGCGATGCCGAGATCGACGGCGACGATGGTGCCGTCCGCCTCGACGAACAGATTGCCCGGATGCATGTCGGCATGGAAGAAGCCGTCGCGCAGCGTGTGCCTGAGGAACGACTGGATGAGATTGGCGGCGATCGCCTTGAGATCGTGACCTGCGGCGGCAAGGCCGACCAGATCGTTCATCTTGATGCCGTCGATCCACTCCATGGTGATCACGTCGCGGCCGGTCCGCTCCCAATCGACCGCGGGCACGCGGAAGCCCGGATCGTCTTTCGTGTTTTCACCGAGCTCTGAAAACGCGGCCGCCTCGAGCCGCATGTCCATTTCGACCTTGGTGGTCTGCGCCAGCGTTTGGGTCACCTCGATTGGCCGCAGTCGGCGCGACGAGGGAATGTATTTCTCCTGCAGGCGAGCGGCGAGGAAGTAGCTCTCGAGATCCTGGAAGAAGCGATGGCGCACGCCGGGCCGGATGACCTTCACCGCCACCCGTGAAGCCTTCCCGTCGCGAACGACTTCGGCGCCGTGCACCTGGGCGATCGAAGCAGCCGCAACCGGCTCTCCGAGGCTGGCATAGAGATCGTCGATCTTGCGCCCGAGCGAGGCCTCGATCGCCGCGATCGCCTCCGCTTTTGGGAAGGTGTGCATCTTGTCCTGCAGCAGGGCGAGGTCGACCGCCATGTCGTTGCCGACGACGTCCGGCCGCGTCGCCAGGAACTGCCCGAGCTTGACGTAGGATGGACCCAGTCGCACCACCGCCTGCGCCAGCCGGTCGCCGCGCTGGTGGGCGAGCGCGCGGCGGCGGGCGAGCACACGTGCGAGCCGCCAGCCGAGCTTCGGCATGCCGGAAAGCTCTTCTCCGGGCAGCGCCGCGACGACGCCTTCGCGGACCAGCACCCAGCCGGCCCTTGCGAGCCTGAAACCAGCCCCGACGGTAGTCATCGCTGCGCTTGCCTCAAAGCTTCCAGCCCGAATGAAGCGCGGCGATGCCGCCGGAATAGTTGCGGAAAGTGACGCGGTCGAAGCCCGCGCGGGTGATCATGGAAGCAAAATTCGCCTGGTTGGGGAACTTGCGGATCGATTCGACCAGGTAGGAATAGGGTTCACCATCGCCTGTCACCGCCTTGCCGATTTTCGGGATCGCGTTGAAGGACCAGGCCTCGTAGACCTTGTCGAGCAGCGGCATGTCGACCTCGGAAAACTCCAGGCAAAGCAAGCGCCCGCCGCGCTTCAGCACGCGGAAGGCTTCGCTCAGCGCCACATCGATGCGCGGCACGTTGCGGATGCCGAACGCGATCGTATAGGCGTCGAACGTTTCGTCCTCGAAGGGCAGCGCCTCGGCATTGGCCTCGACGAAAACGGTATTTTCCGAGAGGCCTTTCTTATCGGCCCTGTCGCGGCCGACTTCGAGCATCGAGCCGTTGATGTCGAGCACCGTGGCGTGCGCCTGGCGCTGGCTTGCCTCGATGATGCGGAAGGCGATGTCGCCCGTGCCGCCGGCGACGTCGAGCACCTTCCAGCCCGGACGCTTGGGCGGATTGAGCCACGCGACCATCGCGTCCTTCCACAGCCGGTGCAACCCGCCCGACATGAGATCGTTCATGAGGTCGTATCGATTGGCCACCTTATGGAAGACATCGTTGACGAGGGACTGCTTGTCGCCTGCGCCCACCTTCCTGAAACCATAGGAAGTTTCCATGCCACCCGCGGCCGTGGTTCTCTCAACTGACATTATTTTGATCCGCCATAAAACCGGCGGGACCATAGCCGATCGATGGGGCCGGCGCTATTGTCCGAGGCGCGGTTTTCGGCCGCGCCTTCAAAACGGGTTCGGGCAGGATTTCGCATGATTTTCCGCTCGGAATCGGCGCGAGGACAGAATACCGGACGGGATGGCCGCATGATTTTGAAAGCCGAATTGCACTGCCACATCGAAGGGGCAGCGGCGCCCGACATTGTCGTCGGCCAGGCCCGCAAATACGGCAAGGACCCCTCGCCCTATATCCAGAACGGCTCCTTCGTCTGGCATGATTTCACCTCCTTCCTCGCGGCCTACGACTTTGCCTCCGACCTGTTTCGCACGGAGGAGGACTATGCCCGTCTGACCGACCACTACCTCACCAGTCTCGCCCGCGACGGCGCGATCTATTCGGAGATCTTCACCTCGCCGGACCATGCCAGGAAGGCCGGTCTCTCGCCCAAGGCCTATACGGACGCGCTCGGCGAAGGCATGGCCCGCGCCAAGGCCAGGACGGGCATCGAGGGGCGCATGATCGTCACCGGCGTGCGCCATGCCGGCGTCGAGGCGATCGAGCAGGCGGCGCGCTTCGCGGCCCGCTGCGGCCATCCCCTGGTGACCGGTTTTGGCGTTGCCGGCGATGAGCGGATCGGCGATTTCGAGGATTATGTGCGGGCATTCGAGATCGCGCGCGAGGCAGGCCTCGGCGTCACCATCCACGCCGGAGAGTTGATGGGATGGGAAAGTGTCAAGGCAGCGCTGGACCACATCCGCCCATCGCGCATCGGCCATGGCGTGCGCGCCATCGAGAATCCGGACCTCGTCCGCCGTATCGCCGATCAGGGCGTGGTGCTGGAATGCTGCCCCGGCTCCAACATCGCGCTCAAGGTTTTCGCAAGCTTCGCCGAGCATCCCTTCCCGGCGCTGCGCGCCGCCGGCTGCAAGGTGACGCTCAACTCCGACGACCCGCCCTATTTCTGGACCTCCCTGAAGCGCGAATACGATATCGCCGCCGAGCATTTCGCGATGGACGACAAGGCGCTCACCGCCGTGACCAGGACGGCCATAGAGGCGGCCTTCGTCGACCGGAAGACCAAAGCGATGCTGCTAGGCCGGTTGGACGTGAAGGTGCGGTGAGAAGGGAATAGTGAGTAGTCAGTAGTGATTGATTTGGCCGTGGGCGCATCGCGCGGTTGAAGGCTGGCGCTTTCCCTCAGTCAGGGACTCGCAAATCGGCTCACTATTCACTACTCACTATTCACTACCCACTGCGAACCAGTCGGAGCACATCATGCAGGGCGTCACCGTCGTCGACCATCCCCTTGTCCAGCACAAGCTGACCATCATGCGCAAGAAGGAGACCTCGACGGCCGGTTTCCGGCGGCTGCTGCGCGAGATCTCGCTGCTTCTGGGCTACGAGGTCACGCGCAACCTTGAGCTCACCACCACCACCATCGAGACCCCGATCGAGGAGATGGAAGCGCCGACGCTGGAGGGCAAGAAGCTGGTCTTCGCCTCCGTGCTGCGTGCCGGCAATGGCCTGCTCGAAGGCCTGCTCGACCTGGTGCCGGCGGCGCGCGTCGCCCATATCGGCCTCTACCGCGACCACGAGACGCTCGAGGCGATCGAATATTTCTTCAAGGCGCCGAGCGACCTCGCCGATCGGCTGGTGATCGTCGTCGATCCGATGCTGGCGACCGCCAATTCCGCGATTGCGGCGATCGACAAGCTGAAGGGGCGCGGCGCCACCAACATCCGCTTCCTCTGCTTGCTGGCCGCGCCGGAGGGCATCGAACGCTTCACCAAGGCGCATCCGGACGTCCCGATCTTCACCGCTTCGATCGACCGCCAATTGAACGACAAGGGCTACATCATGCCGGGCCTCGGCGATGCCGGCGACCGTATGTACGGAACCAAGTGAGCGCCTTTTCTTAACCGCTCGTTTACGCAAAGATCACGGTTCCATCGCGCGTTAAATCTGAAAACACCATGCCGGCTTAAGGATGCGGCCTTCACGAAGGTCGATCCATGCTGCGCAAGCTTGTCATTCTTGGCGTCTTTGCCGGAACCTCGGCATCGATCCCGATCCTCTACCAATCGAACCCGCAGGCGGTCGAAAGCCTGCTGAAATCGGCGGTCGCGCCCAAACCGGCGGCGCCGGAGGCTCAGCCCAGCGTCAATCTCGCCTCGGTTCCAGCCAGGCCGGCGGCGCCGACGCCGCTTGGCCGCCAGGTGCTGGTCAATGCGGATGAACGTGGTCATTTCACCTCCGCCTTCAAGCTCAACGGCCGCCAGATCGACGGCATGATCGACACCGGCGCGACGCTGGTCGCCATCAACACATCGACGGCGCGCAGGATCGGCATTTCGCTCAACCAGTCGGATTTCAATCAACAGGTGAACACGGCAAACGGCGCCATCAAGGCGGCCGTGGTGACCGTCGAGCGCCTGCAGATCGGCAAGATCTCCATCGACAATGTCCAGGCGGTCGTTCTCGACGACCGGGCGCTGCAAACCAACCTGATCGGCATGAGCTTCCTGCAGCGGCTGCAGAAATACGAGGTCCAGAACGGCGCGCTGCTGCTCGTGCAGTAGATCTGGCCTGAAGCAATTCCAGGAAAAATGTGTAACGGTCAGGCTCGGCGCCTTCGCCGTAGCCTTCCGTCCGGAATTGTGTAGACAAATAGTTATAGCGGCAGGATCCGCCTGAGCACCGTCTTTTCGGCGGACGGCTTCGAGGCGCCGATCGTATAGGCGGAGCGCACCGCTGCGGCGGCAGCCTCGGCATCCGCCTCGGTCCGCGCATGAACCAGTGCCAGCGCCTCGCCCGCCCGCACTTCCCCGCCCACCGGCAGCAGCCTGGTGAGGCCGACGGCGTGATCGATCCTGTCGTCCGGACGGGTACGCCCGCCGCCCAGCGCGACGACGGCGAGCCCGATGTCGCGCGTCGCGATGCCGGTGACGAAGCCGTCCTCCACCGCTTCAACCGCCAATTCCACCGCCGCTTCGGGGAGATATTTTTCCGGGTTCTCGACGAAGTCGGCGGGACCGCCGAGCGTCGTCACCATACGCGCGAAGACCGCCGCCGCGCGGCCGCCGGCAAGCGTCTCGGCGGCGCGCCTGATCCCGTCCTGGTTCGACGACACAATCCCCGCCGACTGCAGCATTTCGGCGGCCAGCGCCAGCGTCACGTCCTCCAGCCGGCGGTCGCGGACCCGGCCGGTGAGGAAATCGACCGCGTTCTTCACCTCGACCGCATTGCCGGCGGCCGAGGCCAGCGGCTCGTTCATGCCGGTCACCAGCGCCGAGGCCTTCAGGCCCGCGCCATTGGCGACTTCGACCAGGCTGTTCGCCAACGCGACCGCATCGCGCGATTTCTCCATGAAGGCGCCGTTGCCGACCTTGACGTCGAGCACCAGCGAGCCGAGCCCGGCGGCGAGCTTTTTCGACAGGATCGAGGCGGTGATCAACGGCACCGACTCCACCGTGCCGGTCACGTCGCGGATCGCGTAGAGCCGGCGGTCGGCCGGCGCGAGATCGGCGGTCTGGCCGATAATGGCGCAGCCGGTTTCCAGCACCGTTTTGCGGAAGCGCGCCACATCCGGCTGGCTGGTATAGCCGGGAATGGCGTCCATCTTGTCGAGCGTGCCGCCGGTATGGCCAAGGCCGCGGCCGGAGATCATCGGCACATAGGCGCCGCAGGCGGCGACGATCGGCGCCAGCATCAGCGAGACATTGTCGCCGACGCCGCCGGTCGAATGCTTGTCGGTGACCGGGCCCGGCAGGTCGGACCAGTCGAGCACGTCGCCGGAATCGCGCATGGCAATCGTCAGCGCCACCGCCTCCTCACGGCTCATGCCTTTGAGGAACACGGCCATGGCAAAGGCGCCGATCTGTCCCTCCGAGAGGGTGCCGGCCGTTATCCCCTCGATGAAGGTCGCGATCTCGGACGCCGAGAGCCTGTGGCCGTCGCGCTTGCGGCGGATGATTTCCTGGGGGAGCATCAGCTTTCCGGCAAACCTTCCTGGAAGACACGCCGCAGGATCGTCGCCAGCCGCGCGCCGCCGATCGGCGCCATGTCCTTGGTTTCCTGGTGCGAGAGCTCGGCTCCGGTCATGCCGGCCGCCAGGTTGGTGATGACCGAGCAGGCGGCGACCTTGAGGCCGAGGAAGCGGGCGAGGATGACTTCCGGCACGGTCGACATGCCGACGGCGTTGGCGCCCATGATGCGCGCCATGCGGATCTCGGCCGGCGTCTCGAAACATGGTCCCGAGAACCACATGTAGACGCCCTGGTGCAGCGCGGTGCCGGTTGCCTTGGCCGCCTTCTCGATCGCCTTGCGCAGACCGGCATCATAGGCCTCGGTGAGGCCGACGAAGCGGCGGTCGCTCGGCTCACCGATCAGCGGATTGGAACCGGAAAAATTGATGTGGTCGGTGATCAGCATCACTGAACCCGGCCCCATGTCGGGCTCGACGGAGCCGGCGGCGTTGGTGAGAATGAGATGCGAGATGCCGATGCCGGCAAGCGCCTCCAGCGCCGGGCGCATCGCGGCG
This sequence comes from Mesorhizobium sp. M1E.F.Ca.ET.063.01.1.1, assembly GCF_003998155.1. Classification (NCBI taxonomy): domain Bacteria; kingdom Pseudomonadati; phylum Pseudomonadota; class Alphaproteobacteria; order Hyphomicrobiales; family Phyllobacteriaceae; genus Mesorhizobium; species Mesorhizobium sp. M1E.F.Ca.ET.063.01.1.1. The sequence continues at coordinate 4,824 of NZ_RZSC01000113.1, read as the reverse complement.
GCGTTGCCGTGCTCGTAGTAGTGGGCGCGGCCGGACAGCATCAGCACGGGCGTGCCGGCGAAATACCCGGCCACCACCTCGCCGGCATGGCCGGAGACACCGCTTCGCGGGAAGCCGGGCAGCTCGGCATAAGAGATACGCCGCGCATCCTCGACCTGGTCGACCAGTCCACCCAGGCCGGAACCCAAGACAAGGGCCGCGGTCGGCGCCAGCCCGTCGAGCTTCTCGACCAGATGATCCAGTGCTTCCTTCATTTCAAGCCGCTCTTCATTTCAAAATGTCGCCCCTGAAGCCGTAAGGCAGCATATCGCCCATGGTGACTGTTTCGACCACGCCGGTATTGTCGCAGAGATAGAGCTTGGTCTCCGGCCGGCAGAACTCCGCCAGCCGCTGCCGGCAGCCGCCGCAGGGCGTGCATCTGGCCATGCGCTCGGCAATCACCGCGATCTCGGTGATCTTGCCGCCGCCACCCATGATGTAGTGGCCGAGCGCCGTGGTCTCGGCGCACCAGCCTTCGGGATAGGACGCCACCTCGATGTTGGCGCCGGCAAAGATGCGCCCGTCCTCGGTGCGCAGCGCCGCGCCCACCGGAAACTTGGAATAGGGCGCATAGGCCTTCGCCATCGCGGCCTTCGCCGCCTCGAACAGATCATGCGACATTCAGGTCTTCTCTCCCACGATCTTGTCCAAAAGCCGATTGCCACCGAGGCGGGGCCGTTCGTGTCGTCGCGATCTCAGCGTTCCTTGACGTAGGGCACGCCGCCGGCGCGCGGCGGGATCGCCTTGCCGATGAAGCCGGCGAGCAGGATGACGGTGAGCACATAGGGCAATGCCTGCATGAACTGCACCGGTACCTTGCCGATGACCGGCAGCGCCGTGCCTTGCAGGCGGATCGACAGCGCGTCGAGGAAGCCGAACAGCAGGCAGGCGAACATGGCGTTGACCGGCTTCCATTTGGCGAAGATCAGCGCGGCGAGCGCAATGTAGCCCTTGCCCGCCGTCATGTCCTTCACGAAGCCGCCATTCTGCACCATCGACAGATAGGCGCCGGCGACGCCGGTAAGCACGCCGGTGCAGATCAGCGCCCGGTAGCGCAGCCAGGCGACCGAGATGCCGGCGGTGTCGACGGCGGCCGGGTTCTCGCCGACCGCGCGCATCCTGAGGCCGAAACGGGTGCGGAACAGCACCCACCAGGTGAACGGCACCATCGCGAAGGCGAAGTAGACCAGGATCGAATGACCCGAGATCAGCTCGGCATAGATCGGCCCGAGGATCGGCACGTCACGGACGGCTTCGGCGCCGGGCCAAACGATCGCCTCGAACCGCTCGCCCGGCTGCAGCGCCGGCGTGCGTCCGCCCTGCTGGAACCAGGCCTGGCCGAGGATGATGGTCGAGCCGGCGGCAACGAAATTGATGGCGACGCCGGAGACGATCTGGTTGCCGCGATGCGTGATCGAGGCGAAGCCGTGCACCATGGCGAAGGCGACCGAGATCAGGATGGCCATGCCGAGGCCGATCAAGGCGGAATGGAAGACCGAGGCCGCGGCTGCGCCGGCGAAGGCGCCGACCAGCATCTTGCCTTCGAGGCCGATGTCGAAGATGCCGGCGCGCTCGGAATAAAGGCCGGCGAGGCAGGCAAGCAGCAGCGGCACCGACAGTCGGATGGTCGAGTCCAGCACCTGGACGATGGCGGCGAAACTGTCCATCTCAGGCCCCCTTCCCCTTGACCGCTTCGATGCCGACAGCTTTCGGGCTGAACGAGGCGAACAGCGTCTGGATATACGGCCTGAACATATGCTCCAGCGCCCCGGCAAAGAGGATGACCAGGCCCTGGATGATGACGATCATGTCGCGGCTGATCGCCGGCATCTCGAAGGCAAGTTCGGCACCGCCCTGGTAAAGCATGCCGAACAGGATCGCCGCCAGCACGATGCCGACCGGATGCAGCCTGCCCATCAGCGCCACGGCGATGCCGACATAGCCGGCGCCCGAGACGAAATCGATGGCGACATTGTGCTGGTCGCCCATCACCGGGTTGAGCGCCATCATGCCGGCCAGCGCGCCCGAGATCATCATCGCGGTGAGGATGATGCGGGTTTCCGAAATACCGGCATAGCGCGCAGCCTTCGGGCTATGGCCATAGGTGCGCATCTCGTAACCGAGCTTGGTGCGCCAGATCAGCAGCCAGACCAGGAACGCCATCACCAGCGCCAGCAGGAAGCAGATGTTGAGCGGCGCCGAGCGGATCTTGGCGCCGAACAATTCGATGATCCAGTTGAGCTTCGGCAATTCCGCGCCGGCGAGGAAATTGCGTGTCTGCGGCGCCTGCGATCCGGCCGGCTTCAGCGGACCGACCAGCAGATAGACCATCACCGAGGCGGCGATGAAGTTGAACATGATGGTGGTGATGACGATGTGCGAGCCGCGCTTGGCCTGCAGATAGGCGGGGATGAAGCCCCAGAGCGCGCCGAACACCGCCGCGGCGACGATCGCTATCGGAAAGATCACCCACCAGGGCAGCACGCTGTCGAAGCTGAGGCAGACGAGCGCGATGCCGAGGCCGCCGATATAGGCCTGGCCCTCGGTGCCGATGTTGAACAGGCTGCAATGCGCCGCCACCGCCACCGACAGCCCGGTGAAGATGAAGGTGGTGGCGTAGAACAAGGTGAAGGCGATGCCCGTGCCCTTGCCGAAAGCGCCCTCGACCAGGATGACGGCGGCGCGGAACGGATTTTCGCCGACCAGCATGACGACGAAGCCGGCGACGATGAAGGCCACCGAGAGATTGATCAGCGGGATCAGCCCATAGTCGGCCCAGGCCGGCAGCTTGGCGTAGGGCGTGCTCATTCGGCGGCCTCCTGGTGTTCGACGCCGGCCATCAGGAGACCAAGCTCGCCTTCGGTCGCCTCCGGCCCGCGCTCGCCGACGATGCGGCCGGCGAACATCACCAGGATGCGGTCCGACAGCGAGCGGATCTCGTCGAGCTCGACCGACACCACCAGCACCGCCTTGCCCTGGTCGCGCATGGCGATCAGCCGCTTATGGATGAATTCGATGGCGCCGACATCGACGCCGCGCGTCGGCTGGCCGACGATCAGCACGCCGGGGTCTTGCTCCATCTCCCGCGCCAGCACGATCTTCTGCTGGTTGCCGCCCGAGAAATTGGCCGTCCTCAGCCGCGGATTGCCAGGACGGATGTCGTATTTCTCGATCTTGTCCTTCGCGTCGGCCATGATGGCATCGACGTTGAGAAACGGTCCCTTCAAATAACGCTCGTCGTCGTGATAGCCGAGGATCGAATTCTCGTTCTCCTCGAAGGCGAGCACCAGCCCGACATGGTGGCGATCCTCCGGCACATGCGCGAGACCGCGGTCGCGCAATTCGCCGGGATCGGCCTTGCCGGTGAGGTCGACCGGCTTGCCTTCGAGCATGACCTCGCCCGAGACGGCATGCCGGATACCGGAGATCGCCTCGAGCAGTTCCGACTGGCCGTTGCCGGCCACGCCGGCGATGCCGACGATCTCGCCGCCGCGCACGTCGAAGGAGACGTCGTCGACCATGGTGACGCCGCGCGAATCCTTGACCGTCAGGTTCTTGACCGAGAGCTTTATCGCGCCGGCCTCCGACTGGCCCTTCTCGACCCGCAAGAGCACGCGCCGGCCGACCATCAGCTCGGCCAGCTCGCCGACCGTGGTTTCCTTCGTCACCCTGGTGGCCACCATGGTTCCCTGGCGCATGACCGACACCGTGTCGGTGATGGCCATGATCTCACGCAGCTTATGGGTGATCAGCACCACCGTTTTTCCCTGCTCCTTCAATTGCTTGAGGATGCGGAAAAGGTGGTCGGCCTCGGCCGGCGTCAGAACCCCGGTCGGCTCGTCGAGGATCAGGATCTCGGCGCCGCGATAGAGCGCCTTGAGGATTTCGACGCGCTGCTGGAGACCGACCGGCAGTTCCTCGATGACGGCATCGGGATCGACCTCGAGGCCGTATTCGCGCTCGAGCCGCTCGAGCTCCGAGCGCGCCTTGGCGATGCTGCTCTTCAAGAGCGCGTCATTCTCGGCGCCGAGGATGACGTTCTCCAGCACCGTGAAATTGTCGACCAGCATGAAATGCTGGTGCACCATGCCGATGCCGAGCGCGATGGCGTCGTTGGAGGTGCTGATCGACACCGGCTTGCCGCCGACGTGGATTTCGCCGCTGTCGGCCTGGTAGAAGCCATAGAGGATCGACATCAGCGTCGACTTGCCGGCGCCGTTCTCGCCGACGATGCCGTGGATGGTGCCGCGCACGACTTCCAGGTTGATGTCGCGGTTGGCGCGCACCGCGCCAAAACTCTTGTTGATGCCTATGAGTTCGATTGCGGCTTGCGCCATGCAGCCTGTCCCACTCTTATTTTTTTATCGCTTGGTCAAAATGCCTAGCATGATGCCCCGCCCGTGCCAATTGGCCGGAACACCATTCACTCTCGACAAATCCCCGCGCGCTTGTCAATTTCGAACGTGGCCGAGAGCTTCACATTCACAGAACCCGAGTTTTGAATGACCAAACCTGACGACCGGCTGACGACGCTGGAAATCCGTGCCGCCGAGCAGGAAAAGACGATCGAGGAACTGTCCGGCCAGATAGCCGAGCAGTGGAAGGTGATCGAACGCATGGAACGCAAGCTCGCCGCCCTTGCCGATCGGTTCCTGGCCCTGGAGGAGCAGGCCGCTCCCGACGTGCCGGTGACCAAGCCGCCGCACTATTGAGCGGGCATTGGGGGGTGAGCGGGCATTTTTGGGGGAGAACGGTCATGGCCAGTGAAGGAGACCGCATCGCAAG
>NZ_RZSC01001139.1:0-1328 GCF_003998155.1 Mesorhizobium sp. M1E.F.Ca.ET.063.01.1.1 | reverse complement strand
GCCTTGAAGCCCGCCGCCGGCAACCGGCGGATCGCATCGTCGACATCCTTCGACAGCCAGGCGGCGAAGCCGGACGGCTGCCCGACAGCAAGAAGCAGCGAGCCGGTGAAGCCGAAGCGGTCCTCGACGCTCAGCATGCCGTCGGCTTCGAGCGTCGCGCGGCCGGGCAGCGTCGCGGCAAGCGACTTCACCGACCAGCCGCCCTCGACCGGCTCGGCCGAGAGCCGCACGTCGCGCACCGTGGTGTCGCCCGCCACCACCGCCGGCAGCCTGACCTCGACCGTGCCCGGTATCGTCGGCTTCGGCATGTGCAGCAGCGTCTGCTCGAACGCCGCGATGCGTTGATCGAGCGTCAGCCCGGTTCCCGCGGATGCGCCCACCGCCTCGTCGAACTGCACCTGGGCGCCGCTGGCCTCGATCGAAAAATGCGGCTTCAGGCCGAGATCGACCGAGGCCTTGCCGTCTGCGGTGTAGGGATTGTCGAGTGGCCCGGTCTCGAAGCGGAACTCGTCCACGTTGAGTTTTTGGTGGTCGAGCGCGAATTTGCCGTTCAGCCGGAAGCCGGGATCGGGCTTGCCGGCGCTGACCTTCACGGGCTCGCCGTCGGTGCCGCGCAGCGTGGCCGAGTTTCTGTCGGCCCCATTCTTGTTGGAGGCCGAAACCTTGAACTGGCCGGAATAGACCGCCGCGCCCTTGACGATGCCGGCGTTGCCGTCGGTCTCAATGATCAGCGGATAGGCATCGGGATCCGCCTTCAGCCTGAGCCGCATCTGGCCGTCCGGCTCCACCTTGCCGGTCGAGGCCGAGACGTCCGTGCGCAGGCCGTCGAAGCGCAGCGTGCCGTCCATCCGCCAGGGGCCGGCGAGCGACTTGGCCGAAATGGTCGAGTTGATCTCGGAAATCAGGTGGCTGCGGGCACCAGCGGCATGGCGCAGTTCGATTTGTCCTTCGGTCACTGTCAGCTTCTCGATCGCGATCTGGTTCGGATCGAACGGCGTTGTCGGGCGTATCGCCCAGTCGACCGTGCCGTCGCCGGCGACGTCGATGGTCGCCTTCGGATGAACCAGCCGCATGTCGAAGATGAGCAGCTCGCCGCGCAGGAAAGGCGCAAGCTCCGCATCCATGGAGAAGGTCTCCATCGTCATTGCCAGCTGGCCGCCAGGGCCGCCGGCGACCTCGACGTTGGAGAAGGTCACCGACGGGAAAGGCAAAAGCCGCGCCGTCGCATCGCCTTTCACTGTCACCTTGCGGCCAAGGATGGTGCTCGCCTCGCGTTCGAAATCGGCGCGGTAGCCGGTCCAGTCGATAAAATACGGCACCACCAGCGC
>NZ_RZSC01001138.1:0-1328 GCF_003998155.1 Mesorhizobium sp. M1E.F.Ca.ET.063.01.1.1 | reverse complement strand
ATCTTCATGTTATGTTGGCGAAGAGAGACAAAGTGGTGTTGCCAGAGCTATCGGAGAGGTTCATGCAGAGGCTGAAGGACGCCGGCGCTAGGCCAAATATTTTGAAATTAAACTGTGGTCACTATTCGCTCGCCATGCCGCCTTACATTTTATGGGCTGGTTTGAGCTTGAAGCGGTTTCTGTCGCGTCCTGACAAGTCGGCCCGGCGAGGATGAGTTTGGCTTTGGCCGGTCAGTTCATTAGCAAATTCTCTGGCAGGCATCAAACATCAAAGTGATGAAATGGGGTCGCCCCTACCGGAGCCGACCCGGGAAGTGGCCGACAAAGGCGCAGGTTTGACACCGTCAATTGTCGAAAAGGCCACGACACCCTTCTTCTCTACACGCGCCGGCAATCACACCGGGCTAGGTTTGACGGCTTGTTCTCATATGGTTTCGACCCTGAAGGGAAAGCTCTTCATCAGCAGCATTCCCGGCGGCGCCCTGCTGGTTGTCGCCACCGGGCTCCTGCTGCCAATCCGTCAATGGAAGGGATCTGATCAGGATTCGCTTGATTTCGAGACCCCGCAACTCGCCCTCGACCTCCAGTCGAGAAGCGGTCCGATCGGTCAAGGTCGACTACGCCATGCCGGAAGAGAACCTAGAAATTTCTCGATCAAATGCGGGAACGTCGCGTGCAAAGCTGCGCCGGCGCCCGGCACTGGAACCTTCAGCGCGACCTGCAGGAGCCGTTGCAGTGGACGGAGACCTTCCGCACGCCGACCTTGATGGACTATCTTCGCCTAAACCATCGCCTGACGTCGGTGGACAAGGAACTGGATCAGCGCCTTCGCGAAGTGCATGCCGGCGAGCTACCGCCTCGTCAAAAGCTTGCCCGAGCGCCCCACCGGAGCGCCCCGCAAACCGGATCAGCCGACGAGTTTCTTTTCCGGCGGTTTTGGCGTGTCGCCCCGTGTATTTCGCTTTCGATGGTTGCACAGTCCAGTTGACGCAATTCAGCAACTTTTTGACCGATGATCGCCTCCCGATCACAGTCCGAAGCCCTGATCCTCGCCCTGTCGCAAATCGTTGGACGGATATCCATCATGCAGGCGCAATACCGGATCGGCGTGGACGTTGGCGGGACCTTTACCGACTTGTCGGTTATCGATGAAGCCACCGGCGAGCTTTATCATTTCAAGACCCCGTCCACGCCGCACGATCCCTCCGAAGCCATCGAGAACGGGCTGAACCAGGTGATCGCGGCGGGCTTCGACCCGGCTTACGTGGCGCACCTCGGTCACGGAACCACGGTCGCCACCAACATGATCATTGAGCGCAAGGGGACAT
>NZ_RZSC01001137.1:0-1331 GCF_003998155.1 Mesorhizobium sp. M1E.F.Ca.ET.063.01.1.1 | reverse complement strand
CCGCGGCATAGGCGGTACCGCCGAGGGCGAAGAGCCCGAGCGCAACCGCCAGCGGCCGCGCAAACTTGAGATTGGCTTGCATTGTTGTTTACTCCTTAAGCCACAAGACACGAGGCTTTTTATGTTCATGAATGCCCCGGCCCGTCCGGGGGGATAAACGGGCCTGGCGTTCAACGGTTCCGAATGTCGTGCTGAAATGCGGCTGAAGCGAACCTGAACTTGGGTCATTCCCCGGCGCGAATGAGGCCGAAAGGTGACGTTGCATCTTCGCAACAGCGAATGTCAGCAGGCTAACCATGTTGCTCTGCACACCGCTTGGTTCAAGGGGTCCGGCGGCATATATTGAATTATGACGGACCCGAATCCGGGCCGGGCAAGCGTGCGTGCCGGCCGCTCCGCCACATTCCCGCCCCAGGTGGAAATGGTGTTTAACACCTTGGTCCGTCATATTGTGCCGGCTTCCCGGAATCGTGAAGCCGATTGAGGATTGACAACATGAAAGAAGCCGCTGGCGTGGCGCTGGTGACGGGTGGGGCGAGAAGGATCGGCAGGGCTATCGTCGAGGATCTGGCCAGGCACGGTTTTGCCGTCGCCATCCATGCCAACCGTTCGGGAGCCGAGGCCGAGGCCCTGGCCGATCGCATCAGGAGCGAGGGCGGCCGCGCCGCCGTGGTTGCTGCCGACCTCACCGACATGGACGCCGTCGGCGATCTCGTCGGCCGATCCGAGGCCGCCCTTGGTCCGGTCACGCTGCTCGTCAACAACGCCTCTTTATTCGTCGACGACAGCGTCGAGGAGTTCGACTGGCGGGCCTGGGACCGCCACTTCGCCATCCATGTGAAGACCCCGGCGCTTCTGGCGCGGAACTTCGCTCGTGCGCTGCCGGGCGGCGCCGAGGGGTTGATCGTCAACATAATCGACCAGCGCGTCTGGCGGCCGACGCCGCGCTATTTCTCTTATGCCCTGTCGAAATCGGCCTTGTGGACGCAGACGCAAATGCTGGCGCAGGCGCTTGGACCCCGCATCCGCGTCAACGCCATCGGTCCCGGACCGACGCTCAAGAACAAGCGCCAGGACGACGATGATTTCGAAAGCCAAGTCGAGGGCCTGATCCTGAAGCGCGGCCCGCAATTGCCGGAATTCGGCGCCACCATCCGCTATCTCTGGGAAGCGCGCTCGGTGACCGGCCAGATGATCGCGCTCGATGGCGGCCAGCATCTTGCGTGGCAGACGCCCGATGTGACAGGCATGGTGGAATGAGTCCCGCCCAAAAACACGGACAAAACGCCGCCGCCGACGACCTGCCGCCCGATGTCGACCCAGATATCGAC
>NZ_RZSC01001136.1:0-1332 GCF_003998155.1 Mesorhizobium sp. M1E.F.Ca.ET.063.01.1.1 | reverse complement strand
GCCTATTTGAGGGAAATGGGCATCGAGCAGGGTGTGCTGGAGGTGATGAAGGCGACGCCGGCCAGTGACATAAGGCAGATCGAGCCAGAGGACATGCTGGAGATGAAGCTCGTCACCAGTCTCGATTCGCTCGACATCATGACGGCGGGAAGCGTGTGCCGGCGCGATCCGGCGCCGGTGAACTGCCGCGAAATACCAGCGGGCGGCGAAGCCAGGCCGGTCGAGATGGCGACCGCCGAGGCCAATCCCGCGTCTGCCTCTCTGCAGGTCGAGGTTGCGCCGCCGAAGGAGGCGCAGGATATGCGCTTCGTCCTGGTTCGCGGCAGCAACCCGCTCTGCAATCCCGATTGCCCGGAGTGGATTTCGGCGGAAGGAACGATCGTTGCCAACACGCCCGACAGGCTGCGCGAGCTGCTCGACACCGTCGGCGGGCGCAGGCTGCCCGTCGTGGTCAACTCGCCGGGCGGCGACATACAGGGTGCGCTCGCCGCCGGCCGGCTGATCCGCGAGCGCAGGCTGGATGTCGCGGTCGCCCGGACGGATTTTCTCGATTGCGATCCGGGCGCCACTGGGTGCGGCGCCAAGGATGGTCTCCATACCGGCCTCACCATTGACGCCGGCGCCGAATGCGACGCGGCCTGCGCGGTGATGACCGCCGGTGGCTCCAAGCGCCTGGTTGGCGCCGATGCGCATTTCCTCATTCACTCCATGGGCATGGAAGAAAAGGTTAGAGCCTATCTCGAGGAGATGGCGATCGGCTCGGGCCTGTTCGCCGCGATGCAGTCGGCACAATATGCGAAGCACAGGGAGCTCAGTCAGGACGAATTGGCGAAGTTCGGATTGACGACCGGGCGCCAGTCGGTGGATGCGCTGACGGGCGCCACCATCTGCAAATCGTCGCCGAAGCCCGACAACTGTCGGATTCTGCCGTCCGCCAATGCCGAGGCGGAGGCGCCGGCAAAACTGTAGCGCGGCGCGCCAACTGGCCATTGAGGCAGGTTGAGCCATGGACGGCCTTGCCGCTATCGTCGGGGCCCTTCCGGAACGAGGATCGGCAATGCGCGAGGATGTCCCGACTTTGTTCGAATGGGCCGGTGGCGCGGAGGCGCTCAACCGGCTGACGCGGACCTTCTACGACAAGGTCGGGCGAGACCCGATCGTCGGCCCGGTGTTCAAGCACATGTCGCCGGATCATCCGGCGCATGTCGCGGCCTTCATCGGCGAGGTTTTTGGCGGACCGAAGACATACAGCGAAAAGCATGGCGGCCACCGCGAGATGGTCATGCACCATCTCGGCAAGCACCTGACGGAGGAACAGCGGCGGCGCTGGAT
>NZ_RZSC01001135.1:0-1333 GCF_003998155.1 Mesorhizobium sp. M1E.F.Ca.ET.063.01.1.1 | reverse complement strand
GCTCCATTGCATGACCGGCATGGCCGGACGCCAGGCCTGCATGGACCCGACCGGTGCCGCGCGCGAAAGCGCGATGCGGGTGAGGTCGCCGCCACGCCTGGTGTGCTGATCGAGAAGCAGCGCTTCCATCTCCAGCGTCACCGCGTTGGCGACGAGCCGGCCGCCGGCACTCAGCGCCTTGATCGCCTTCCCAAGCACGCCGGCATCGCTGCCGCCACCGCCGATGAAGATCGCGTCCGGCGTCTCGAGCTTGGCGAGCGCCTTGGGTGCCGTGCCTTCGACCACGACAAGGCCGGGCACGCCGCAATGCGCGGCGTTGCGGCGGATGCGGGCGGCGCGCTCCTCGTCGGCCTCGATGGCGATGGCGCGCATCGAAGGGTGGGCGAGCATCCATTCGATGCCGATCGAGCCGGAGCCGGCGCCGATATCCCACAGCAACTCGCCGCGGCGAGGCGCCAGCGCCGACAGTGTGATGGCGCGGATCTCTCGTTTGGTGATCTGGCCGTCATGCTCGAACAGATGATCGGCAAGGCCGACGGTCAAAGGCAGGATGCGCGCATCCGTCGTCGATTCAACTTCAAGCGCCAGCACGTTGAGCGAATTGATTTTTTTGAGATCGAAGGCATCGGCGCGGGCGGTGCGATGCTTTTCCTCGGGACCGCCGAGCGCTTCAAGGACCGTCAATCGCGAAGGCCCGAAGCCATTCTCGTCGAGCAGTCCTGCGATGGCCGCCGGTGCGTCGCCGTCCGATGTGAGCGCGAGGATGCGCGCGCCGGGATGGAGCAGGGGGCGGATGAGGTCGATCGGATGGCCGTGAAGCGAGATTGCTTCGACATCCTGGAGAGCCCAGCCGAGACGAGAAGCGGCCAGCGATAGCGACGACGGTGCCGGCAGCACGAGCATCTCATCCGGCGTGACCTTGCGCGCCAGCGTGACGCCGACGCCGTGGAAGAATGGGTCGCCGGAGGCAAGCACGCAGACGTTTTTGCCCGCCAGCGCCAGCACGTCGCGCATTTCGGCGTCGAACGGCGTCGGCCAAGGGCGCGCCTCGCCCTTGGCCAAGCTTGAGACGAGCCCGAGGTGCCGCTTGCCACCAAAAACGACTGCGGCCTCGGCAATCCGCTGCTTGGCCTCGTCGCCGAGACCCGCTACACCGTCCTCGCCGATACCGACGATGGTCAGCCATTTCCGCGTTGGCTGCTTTTTTTTTGACATGCCGCGCCGCCCCTCATCCGCCTGCCGGCACCTTCTCCCCGTATAGTGACGGGGAGAAGGAGACTGGCTGCAACGCTGCCGACCCCCTCGCCCCGTCCTTACGGGGAGAGGGTAAGGG
>NZ_RZSC01001134.1:0-1339 GCF_003998155.1 Mesorhizobium sp. M1E.F.Ca.ET.063.01.1.1 | reverse complement strand
CCGTTAATGCGCCGCTGGCCGGCGGGCAGGAGGGCGCGCCCAGAAACCGGCACATGCGCATCGATGGCGCCGCGCGCGTCGACAGCCAAAGCATCGACGATACGCCCGCGCGAATCGACAATGGCGGAGATGCCGTTGTTGGCCGCACGCAACAAAGGCAATCCGTTCTCCACCGCACGGACCTGCGCCTGCCTGAAGTGCTGGTACGGACCTGGCGTGTCGCCAAACCAGGCGTCGTTGGTCACATTCACAATAAGTTCGGATGATGCAGCATCAGCCGCCACAAGATCGGGAAAAATGACCTCGTAGCAGATAAACGGAACCGCCCGCAGGCCATTCGGCACCGCGATCGAATGCCGCTCGTTGCCGGCGGCGAAATTCATCGGCCCGGCGACGAGCTGGCCGATGCCGAAACGCTCGAACAGGCCCTCAAAGGGCAGATACTCCCCGAACGGCACCAGATGCACCTTGTCGACGGCATCGACGATCTCGCCCTTGTCGTTGATCGCCACCACGGAATTGTAATAACGGCTGCTGCCGGCACTCCCCGAGCCGCCCTCCTCGCGCACGACGCCGGCGATCAGCATCTGGCCATCGCTCAGCATGTCGCCCAGCGCCGTCAGCGCGTCGGGACGCTCGGTGAACAGGAACGGCACGGATGTTTCCGGCCACAGGATCAGTTGCGGCCTGGCATGGCCCTGATCCGGCGCCTTTGCCGATATCCCCATCAGCGTGGCGAAGATGCGGTCGCGCACCGAGGCGTTCCATTTCTCGCTGAGATCGACGGCGGGCTGGACGATGCGGACGTCGATCGAGCGGGTTGCCGGCTCGGCCGGGACGGCAAGCCTGAAATAGCCGAAGCCGACATGCGCGGCGACAAGGGTGACGAACAGGACAAGGCCCAGCATCAGGTGCCGACGCGCGGCGACAAGAGCGGGAAGCGAAAAGACGAAGACGGCAAGCGCGTTCATACCGATCATGCCTGTCACCGACACGCTCTGCATCAGGAGCGGCACCGGCATCGCGGCGTAGCCGACGGCATTCCACGGAAAGCCGGTGAAGAGGAAGTCGCGCAGCCACTCGGCGAGGCCGAAGCCGAAGGCGAGCGCCGCTATGCGGCCGATATCGCTGCTCCAGAAAAGCCGAGCCACGACCGCCGCGAAGCCGTAGAAAAAGGCGAGCGCGAAGGGGATGCCGACCACGGCGAAGGGCAAGGCCCAGGCGAAGCTGTCGGCCTCGACGAGAAGGGCCTGGCCGATCCACCACAGGCCGGCGAGGAAATAGCCGAAACCGAACCACCAGCCGATGGCGAAAGCCGGCCGAAGGCGGCGCAGCCAAC
>NZ_RZSC01001133.1:0-1340 GCF_003998155.1 Mesorhizobium sp. M1E.F.Ca.ET.063.01.1.1 | reverse complement strand
GAAACGCCGCGTCCATCATCCCGATCCTCTTCTATCGCTCCATGCTACTTGCCGCCGACATAGCGCCGATAGATGCCCTCGCGGAAGCATTGCGGCTGCAAGGCATGGCCCCGGTGCCGATCTTCGTGTCCAGCCTCAAGGATAGAGCCTCGCTGGATTTCGTCGAAACCGCCCTCGCCTCGCTGAACCCGGCCGCCATCATCACCGCCACCGCCTTCGCCTCCGGCGCGGAACCCGGCGCCGAAACACTTTTCGACCGCGCCGGCGTGCCGGTCTTCCAGGTCATCGTCGCCACGACGAAGCGCGAGGTCTGGGAGAAGAACCAGCGCGGCCTGGCGCCAGCAGACCTCGCCATGCATGTCGTGCTGCCAGAACTCGACGGCCGCATCCTGGCCGGCGCGATTTCATTCAAGGGCGAGATCGAAGCCGATCCGGCGCTCGCCTTCCGCGCCTTCGCCAACCGGCCTGAAGCCAACCGCGTCGCGCAGGTCGCCAAGCGCACCGCGATGTTCATTCGCCTGCAACGGACCGAGCGGGCCAAGCGCAAGCTGGCAATCCTGATTCCGGACTATCCGAGTGCCCCAGGGCGTACGGGCTATGCCGTCGGCCTCGACGTGCCGTCGAGCGTGCTCGCCATGCTGCATGACTTGAAGGAACAGGGCTATGCGGTTGACGGGATTCCACAATCGCCGCGCGCGTTGCTGGATGCGCTGGAGATGGGCGGGCAAGGGTTGAGTCTAGACGACTATCGGTGCTTCTCAGCGGAACTGCCGATGGCAGTGATAGACGCGGTAGAGGCCGCATGGGGTGAGGCAGAGGGCGAGATAGGGTTGCGCGAGGCACCCCCCTCTGTCCTGCCGGACATCTCCGGCAGGACAGAGGGGGGTGTTCACGCGCTAACTCTGGCGAGCTTCCCCTTCCGCGCCGCGACCTTCGGCAACATCACCGTCGCGCTGGCCCCCGACCGCGGCCGCTCGGCCGACCGCCGCGCCGACTATCACGACCCCACTCTCCCTCCCCGCCACGAATTGATCGCCTTCGGCCTCTGGCTGCGGAAATCGCTCGGCGTGCACGCCATCGTCCATGTCGGCGCGCACGGCACGCTGGAGTGGCTGCCGGGCAAGACGGTCGCGCTATCGGAAAGCTGCTTTCCCGAGATCGTCACCGGCTCGCTGCCGGTCATCTATCCCTTCATTGTCTCCAATCCCGGCGAGGCGGCGCAGGCCAAGCGCCGGATTTCGGCCGTCACGCTCGGCCATCTGCCGCCGCCGCTGACCGGGGCCGGCCTCGACGAGGCACAGCAGAAGCTCGAACGCTTGGTCGACGAATATGCCCAGGCC
>NZ_RZSC01001132.1:0-1342 GCF_003998155.1 Mesorhizobium sp. M1E.F.Ca.ET.063.01.1.1 | reverse complement strand
GGCGATCGCGGCGCGCTGCTGTTGGCCGCCCGACAGATAGGCGGGATAGACGTCGCGTTTTTCGGCCAGGCCGACGCGGGCGAGCAATTTTTCCGCCTCGCCGATCGCCACATCGCGCTTGACGCCGAGCACATGTACGGGGACCTCGATGACGTTCTCGATCAACGTCATGTGACTCCACAGATTGAAGTTCTGGAAGACCATGCCGAGTTTGGAGCGGATGCGTTCGATCTGCTTGCGGTCGGCGGGCACGGTGTGGCCGTAGCTGTCGGCCTTCAGCTTTATCTCTTCGCCATTGACCCGGATGATGCCGCTGGTCGGGTTCTCCAGGCAGTTGATGCAGCGCAGCAGCGTCGATTTGCCCGAGCCGCTGCCGCCGATGATGGCGATCACCTCGCCATCGCGCGCCGACAGCGAAACGCCCTTCAATACATGCAGCTTGCCGAAATTCTTGTGCAGGTTCTCGACGTGGATGGCTTCGGCGGCGCCGTCATCCACTTTGTGACGTGGGATGGACTTCACTACACCCATTCGCTGCGTGAACGCGGCCCCCTCATCCGCTATGACTCCGCAATTAATCACGTTCTGCTTCCGCTACCTTGCGCAGAGAAGCGCTCTGGCCGAAAGGGACCAAGATCCTGTCCTACTGGTTTGCCTTGGACGAGGTCAGCCATTGCGCGTCCAACGACCGGCCCCATCCCGAATCCGTGGCCAGAAAAACCGGCCGCAACGTAAAGCCCTGGACGTCCTGGAATTCCCCCCATGACCGGTAATTCGTCCGGCATGTAGTCGATATAGCCGGCCCAGCCGCGTTCATAAGTTATCCGCCCTGCGCCTGGATATTCCTTCACAAACAGTCTCGCGGCCTTGTTAAGCCCGTTCCAGTCGGGCTGCGGATCCAAGGTGCGATGGGTGGTGAAATCGGAAAAGTCCCCCATCAGGCTCCGGATCATTGGTTTGCCGAGGCTGAACCGTACATTTCGCCAGTTGCGCATGGCCAGCGGCAGGAATTTCGGGCCGTGCACAATGCTATCGAGCATTAGGTCGTGATAACCGTCCTCCGCTACTGCTATATTGACCCGCCCGTCAGCGCGCTGCCGGTAAGCGCACCTGCCCGAGACCACGAGCTTCCGCATATCAATCGGCATAACGCTCGTGCGGCCGACGGAACCGCGGATCCATAGTGAGGGATGCGCTATTCCGAGCGGCTGCAATATTCGGCTCGTCCAAGCGCCGGCCGTGACGATGATAGCATTGGCTTTGATCCGACCTTGCTCCGTGATAAGACCGCAAACGGAACCATTGTGATCTTCGATAGCTGAAACGCTGCACCATTCAAAGA
>NZ_RZSC01001131.1:0-1348 GCF_003998155.1 Mesorhizobium sp. M1E.F.Ca.ET.063.01.1.1 | reverse complement strand
GAACAGGGCGAAGGCCGGCGTATCCTCAATGAGGTGAAGGCCGAGCTTTCGGCCGCCGAGTAAGCGCGATGCCCTCGACGCATCCGGAACCCAGAGAAGCGACGGCGGAGGGGCGCATCGCCGACAACATCGTTTATTTCGCGCGGGCACTGCGCAAGGCCGGCATGCCCGTCGGACCGGCATCGGTCAAGGACGCCATCGAGGCGGTGCTCGCCGCCGGCATCGGCTCGCGCGACGATTTCTACTGGACCCTGCATGCGGTGCTGGTCTCGCGGCACGAGGATCATCCCGTCTTCGACGAAGCCTTCCGCCTGTTCTGGAAGTCGCGCGAACTGATCGAGAAGCTGCTTGCGATGTTTTCGCCAGTGGCACTGGACACCGCCGAAAAACAGAAGCCTCGCGCGGCCGAGAATCGCGTCAGCCAGGCGATGTTCGATGGCCACCAGAAGAACCGGCCGGTGAGGGAAGTGCCTGAGATCGAGGTCGATGCGCGCTTCACCTTCTCCGGCAACGAGGTGCTGCGCGGCAAGGACTTCGCCCAGATGGATGCAGCGGAGATGGCCGAAGCCAAAAAGGCGATCGCGGCCTTGCGGCTGCCCTTCGATCTGGCGCGCACCCGTCGCTTCAAGGCCGATGCACAGGGGCGCCGTATTGATCCCCGCGCCATGATGCGGTCCGCCGCGCGCACCGGCGGCGCGCTGATCCTGCCGAAATTCCGATCGCCGCGCGAAGTGCATCCGCCGCTGGTGGTGCTTGCCGACATTTCCGGCTCGATGAGCCAATATACGCGGATCTTCCTGCATTTCCTGCACGCGCTGACGGAGAAGCGCAGGCGCGTGCATGCCTTCGTCTTCGGCACGCGGCTGACGAACCTGACAAGGCAAATGCGCCATCGCGATCCAGATGAAGCGCTGGCCGAATGCTCGACAGCCGTGAAAGACTGGTCGGGCGGCACCCGGATCGGCAACACGCTCGCCGAATTCAACCGGCTGTGGTCGCGCCGCGTGCTGGGACAGGGCGCCGTGGTGCTGCTGATCACCGATGGGCTGGAGCGTGACGACGTCACCGGCCTGTCGGAGGAGATGGAGCGGTTGCACAAATCCTGCCGGCGGCTGATCTGGCTCAATCCGCTTTTGCGCTTCGACGGTTTCGAGGCTCGCGCCCGCGGCGTGAAGGCGATGCTGCCGTATGTCGACGAGTTCCGCGCGGTGCACAATCTCGACGCGCTGGCCGATCTTTGCGCTTCGCTCGACCGGCGGCCGGCGACTTCCGTCGACCCGCGCCGCTGGATCCAAACTGGCGACAGACGTGCCGCGTAGCCATATGTTTCTTGGGGATGTTCCTGTTT
>NZ_RZSC01001130.1:0-1350 GCF_003998155.1 Mesorhizobium sp. M1E.F.Ca.ET.063.01.1.1 | reverse complement strand
CCAAGCACGCCGTGCCGCCGGCCGGCGACATCTGCCGCCTGTCGGCGATCGATCTTGCCCAAGCCATCCGGCAGCGGCATCTGTCGGTGCGCGAGGTGGTCGGCGCCTTCCTGGACCGTATCGAAGCGGTGAACCCGCTCGTCAACGCCGTCGTGTCGCTGCGCGAGCGCGCCGACATCCTCACCGAGGCCGACAGGGCCGATGCCCATCTGGCGCAGGGCGGCGCGGCCGGATCGCTGTTCGGCCTGCCGATCGCCATCAAGGACCTGGCTTTGACCAAGGGCCTGAGGACAACTTTCGGCTCGCCGATCTTCGCCGATTTCGTCCCGCAAGAAGACGACTTCTTCGTCGAGCGCCTCCGCAAGGCCGGCGCCATCACCATCGGCAAGACCAACGTTCCGGAATTCGGGCTGGGCTCCAACACCTACAATCCGGTCTTCGGACCGACGCTCAACGCCTTCGACCCGGCACTCACCGCCGGCGGATCGAGCGGCGGCGCCGCCGTGGCGTTGGCGCTCGACATGGTGCCTGTCGCCGACGGCAGCGACTTCGGCGGCTCGCTACGCAATCCGGCCGCCTACAACAACGTCTATGGCTTCCGCCCCTCGCAGGGGCTTGTGCCGGCCGGCCCCGACATCGATGTCTTCCATTCGCAAATGGGCGTCGAAGGGCCGATGGGCCGGAACGTGCGCGACATCGCGCTGCTGCTCGACGAGCAGGCCGGCTACCACCCGCGTGCGCCGCTCTCGCATGACAAGCAGGGCTCGTTCCTCGAAGGTTTGGGGACGAAGGCCACCGGCGGCCGGATTGCGTGGCTCGGCGATCTCGGCGGCCACCTGCCGATGGAGCCTGGGATCCTCGAGCTTTGCGAAAGCGCGCTGGCCCGCTTCGCCAATGCATCCTTCGTCAGCGAAGCGTTGGTGCCGGATGTCGATTTCGAAGCGCTGTGGCAGGCCTTCGTGACGCTGCGCCAGGCGAGCAGCGGTTGCGGGCTGAAAGCTCACTATGACGATCCGGCGAAACGCAGGCTGCTGAAGCCGGAAGCGGTTTGGGAAATCGAACAGGCGATCCGCCTCACCGCGCCGCAGGTCCACGCCGCCACTGTCCGGCGCTCCTCATGGCACCGGACGTTGCTGTCGCTGTTCGAACGCTTCGACCTCATCGTCCTGCCAACGGCGCAGGTCTTCCCCTTCGACGTCGCCACCCATTGGCCGCGCGAGGTCGCCGGGCGGTCGATGGACAGCTATCACCGTTGGATGCAGGTCTCCGCCTTTGCCACTTTGGGCGGATGCCCGGCACTCAACGTCCCGGTCGGCTTCGACGAGAAGGGCCGGCCGATGGGCATGCAAC
>NZ_RZSC01000112.1:0-12038 GCF_003998155.1 Mesorhizobium sp. M1E.F.Ca.ET.063.01.1.1 | reverse complement strand
CGGAGGGGGGCCCGCCGGCCCGACCGCCTGTTCCAGCCATTGCCAGCGGCTTTCATGCAGCCGGCCGAGCTCGGCGGCATCGCCCCTGAATATTTCCCGGCCATGCGGCATCGGATGTGGCCCACTTGCGAAACTATTGGACCAAACCACGAAAGAAGTCGCCATTCAAGCCGACTATAAGGCAAGCGTCCTATAAGACTGCCTGCGGTTCGCCGCCAAAAAGACCACGGAGCAATTGCCTTGACCGACACGACAGCTGCCGCCGTCGCTACCCCAGCGCCGGCCAGCCACCCCTCGGCGCAAGCGACGGCCTTCACCGCCATTCTTGCGGTGAGCTTCTGCCACTGCGTCAATGACATCATGCAGTCGCTGCTTTCGGCCATCTATCCGCTGCTCAAGGACAATTACGGTCTCGACTTCTGGCAGATCGGCCTTTTGACCTTCACCTTCCAGGTGACCGCCTCGCTGCTGCAGCCGGTGATCGGCATGATCACCGACAAACGGCCGATGCCCTATTCCTTGCCTTGGGGCATGGCCTCGTCGCTGATCGGGCTGGTGGTGCTTGCTCATGCCGGCCATTACTGGCTGCTCCTGATCGGCGCCTCGCTGATCGGTATCGGCTCGGCGATCTTCCATCCGGAATCCTCGCGCATCGCCCGCTTCGCTTCCGGCGGCCGCTTCGGCCTGGCGCAGTCGCTGTTCCAGGTCGGCGGCAATTTCGGCCAGGCGATGGGACCGCTGCTCGCCGCCTTCATCGTCGTGCCGTTCGGCCAGACCAGCATCTCCTGGTTCGCCGTCGGCTCGCTGATCGGCATCATCGTGCTGTGGCAGGTCGGCGGCTGGTACAGCCGGCTGCGCGCTTCGATGGCCACCCGCAAGCAGGTGGCCCACGTCTCGCCCTTCCCGCGCAGCAAGGTGATGTGGGCATTGGCGGTCCTGACGCTCTTGGTGCTGACCAAGAACGCCTATATCGCCTCGCTCTCCAGCTACTACACTTTCTACGCCATCCATAAGTTCGGCGTTTCGGTGCAGATGTCGCAGGTGATGCTGTTCCTGTTCCTTGGCGCTTCGGCGCTGGGCATCCTGCTAGGCGGCCCATTCGGCGACCGCTACGGCCAGAAGGCGATGATCTGGTTCTCCATCGTCGGCGTGCTGCCGTTCACGCTGGCACTGCCCTACGCCAACCTGGAATGGACGATGGTGCTCACCGTGCTGATCGGCCTCATCCTGTCGTCGGCCTTTTCCAACATCGTCGTCTTCGCGCAGGAATTGGTGCCCGGTCGCGTCGGCATGATCGCCGGCATCTTCTTCGGCTTCGCGTTCGGCATGGGCGGCATCGCCGCCGCCGTGCTTGGCGTCATCGCCGATATGAAGGGCATCGACTTCGTCTACCAGATCTGTTCCTACCTGCCCTTCCTCGGCCTGCTGACGGTATTCCTGCCGAATATGAGGGAAGCGCGGAAGGCGCAGGCGGCGGCCAGTTAAAAACCGCCGATCTTCAGGACTCGAATAAGGGCGTGGCAGCTGCCGCGCCCTTATCGATTCCTTCCCATACGCCAGGTGAAAAGCCTGTTAGTGTTCGAAACGCGTGCGCTGGCGACGCTGCCGCAGATAACTCAATGTCTCTGGAGAATGATATGCGCAAGATCGTATTGGCCGTGTTGGGCGTGCTTCTTGTAACCTTGCCGGCTACGGCACGCATCGTTCCTTTTCCGCCGGGTTTCAAGACGCAGTCCGTCGAAACCAACGGCACGAGCCTCTATGTGCGCGTCGGCGGCAAAGGTCCCGCGGTCGTGCTGCTGCACGGCTTTGCCGATACCGGAGACATGTGGGGCGCCGCGGCGGCGGCGCTCGCAAAGGACCATACTGTCATCGTGCCGGACCTGCGCGGCATGGGTCTGTCCGCTCACCCTGAAGCGGGCTACACCAAGAAGAACCAGGCCGTCGACATCGCCGGCGTGTTGGATGCCCTGAAGATCGACAAGGCAGATCTGGTCACGCACGACATCGGCAACATGGTTGGCTATGCGCTTGCTGCGCAATATCCCAAGCGCATCACCAAATGGGTCATCATCGATGCGCCGCTACCCGGAATCGGTGACTGGGAAAAGATCAAGCAAAGCCCGCTGCTTTGGCACTTCAACTTCCGTGGCCCGGATATGGAGCGGCTGGTCGCGGGGCGAGAGCGCATCTATCTCGACCGCTTCTACAACGAACTGTCGGCCGACCCGAAGAAGATCGATGAGGCCACGCGCAAGCACTATGCCAAACTCTATGCACGCCCGCATGCGATGCATGACGCTTTCGAGCAGTTCAAGGCCTTTGACCAGGACGCGATCGACAACCAGGCGATGCTCGCCGCTGGCAGCAAACTGACCATGCCGGTGCTGGCTGTTGGCGGGGAAAAATCCGCCGGCACCACGCAGGCCGATATCTTGCGGCTTGTTGCGACCGATGTCACAGGCGGCATCGTGCCCAACTCCGGTCATTGGATCATGGAGGAAAACCCCGACGCCACCGTCAAGCTGATCACTGGTTTTCTCGCCAGGTAGGCACTGTCCCGCGGACATGTCGATGAAAGTACAAAAGCACCCGCCTGACGGCGGGTGCCTGTCTACGCAACTGGACGATTCTAGGCCTTGAAGAAGGCCAAGAGGTCGGCGTTGATGACGTCCGCATGGGTCGTCGCCATGCCGTGCGGAAAGCCCTTGTAGACCTTGAGCTCACCCTTCTTGAGCAGCTTGATCGAAAGCAGCGCCGAATCCGCGATCGGAACGATCTGATCGTCGTCGCCATGCATGACCAGCACCGGCACGTCGATCTTCTTCAGGTCCTCGGTGAAGTCGGTTTCCGAGAAGGCCTTGATGCAATCGTAATGCGCCTTGGTGCCGCCCATCATGCCCTGGCGCCACCAATTGTCGATAACGCCTTCCGACACCGTCGCGCCCGGACGGTTGAAGCCGTAAAACGGACCGGCGGGAACGTCGCGGAAGAACTGGGCGCGGTTGGCCGTCAGCGCCGAGCGGAAGCCGTCGAACACCTCGATCGGCAGGCCGCCGGGATTGGCTGGGGTCTTGAGCATGATCGGCGGCACTGCCCCGATCAACACGGCCTTGGCGACGCGACCGCCGGAGCCGTATTGCGCGACATAACGCGCCACTTCGCCGCCACCGGTCGAATGGCCGACATGGATGGCATCCTTGAGGTTGAGATGCGCGGTGAGCGCCGCCACATCGGCGGCATAGGTGTCCATCTCATTGCCGGCGTCCGTCTGACTGGAGCGGCCGTGGCCGCGGCGGTCATGGGCGATGACGCGGTAGCCTTTGGAGAGGAAGAACAGCATCTGGGCGTCCCAGTCGTCGCTGCTCAGCGGCCAGCCGTGATGGAACACGATCGGCTGACCGGTGCCCCAGTCCTTGTAGTAGATCTGCGTTCCGTCCTTGGTGGTGATCGTGCCGCTGCCGATCTTGGTCTGCGAAGCTTCAGTCATCTCCATCTCCTTTGTATTTTCGCAATAAATAATATCGCGATAACGAAATGGGTAACGCGATCGAGCACGCTTGTCCACAAAAATATATATCACGATAACATTTTCCGTGGTATATAATCAGTGCTCAGTCGGCAAAGGAACGCGTCGGTGCCTCTTCCCTTGGACAATCAGCTCTGTTTCACGCTTTACGCCACCAGCATGACAATCAATCGTACCTACAAGCCCATGCTGGACGAAATGGGAATCACTTATCCGCAATATCTGGTGCTCAACGCGCTGGGCGAAGCGGACGGCATGTCGGTGGGCAGCATCGCGCACCGGCTCGCCTTGGAATCGAGCACCATCACGCCGCTGGTGAAGCGGATGGAACAGGCTAGCCTGGTAACCCGCCAGCGCAGCCAGACCGACGAACGCCAGGTGCAGGTTGACCTGACCGCGGCCGGACGCGCGCTGTTGGTCCGGTGCAATTGCCTGAACGAGACCCTGATCGAGCGCTCGGGCATGACGCTGGCTGAACTCGATGCCCTGAACCGGCAGGTGAAGGCGCTGCGGGATGCGCTGAACAGTGACCTGGCCGGCGATAGCTGAAGCTTGCGCGCTATCCCTTAATGCAGGCCGAACTCGCGCAGCAATTCCTCGCGGTAGCGCACGAAGCGGCTTTCGCTGCGGTCGCGCGGTCGTGGCAGGTCGACGTCGATCAGCCTTGCCGCGCCGCCCTTCTCCTTGGGCAGGATCAGCACCCTGTCGGCGAGATAGATCGCCTCCTCCAGGTCATGGGTGACCACGACCATCGTGACGTTCTCCTCGCTCCAGATGCGCGCCAGTTCCTCCTGCATGGAGATCTTGGTCATGGCGTCGAGGGCCCCAAGCGGCTCGTCGAGCAGCAGGATTTCGGGCTGCACCGTCAGCGCCCGTGCTATGCCGACGCGCTGGGCCATGCCGCCCGAGAGCTGCCTTGGATAGGCATCGCTGAACTCGGCAAGGCCGACCAGCGCGATATAGAACCGCGCCCGCTTCTCGGCCTCCGCCTTGGACACGCCACGCACTTCGAGACCGAAGGCGACATTGCCGAGTACGGTCAGCCAGGGCAGCAGCCGCGGCTCCTGGAAGATCACCGCCCGCTCCTCGCCGACGCCCTCGACCTGCTTTCCATCGATCGCGACGGCGCCGCCGTCGGCCCGCTCCAGGCCGGCGAGGATGCGCAGCAGCGTCGTCTTGCCCGAACCGCTGGCGCCGACGATAACCAGGCATTCGCCGGAGCGGATGTCGAGGTTGAGCGAGCGCAGCACCGCGAGTTGACGCCCGCCAAGCGCGAAGGACTTCGACAGGTCGCGTATCGTGACCTCGCCGCCGCGTGCGGTAGCCATGCCGGTGTCTCCATGTCAGTTGGTTTTGGTTTCGCCCGGGCGATAGAGGATGTCGGTGGCCTTGAGCTTGCCTTTCGGCAAACGGCCATCGCGTTCGAGAATGCTGACCCAGAACTCGACGTCGCGGTTCGTCACCGCTGCCTTTTCGCGCAGCCCGAAGCCGGTCCAGAAGCGGGCCAGCTCGCCGTTCTCGCCGCGTTTGTCGAGGACGTCGGCGAGCACCTTGCGCGCCTCGTCCGGATTTTGCCGCGACCAGTCGGCGGCGCGCGCGGACTGTTCGACGAAGTTGCGGGCAGCATCGGGATTGGCGGCGATGAAGTCGCGCCGGAGCACGACGAAACCGCCGGCGATCTCGCCGAGCACGTCGGTGTCGTTGAAGACGCCGCGCACGCCGCCATTGCTGACCAACTGGCCGGCAAACGTCGCCTGCCAGTAGCCGAGCCCCGCGATATCGACCTGGCGCGAGCGCAAGGTCTGCTCGAGCTGCGGTCCGGGTACCACGACGAGCTTGGCGGCATCCGGCGGCAGGCCGACGCTGCGCAGCGCCTCACGCACCGTATAATCGAGATGGGCGCCGAGCGTGTTGACCGAGATCGTCTTGCCGGCGATGTCGGCGATCGACTTGATCGGGCTGTCCTCCAGCACATAGAAGACGCTCTTCACGTCCTTGTTGATGCCGTTGCTCGGATAGGCGGCGACGAAGTCGTTGCCGCCGGCGATCGAGTTGATCACGGCAGGCGTGGCGACCGAACCCAAATCGACGCTGCCGGAGGCGAGCGCGAACAGCGATTCCGGGCCGCCCGCGGCATAGCCGACATTCTCGAGCTCGATGCCGAGGCCTTTGAAATAGCCGAGTTCGCCGGCAAGCTCGTGCGGGGAGATGCCGCCGCGGCTGGCAAGGTAGCGTATCTTGACGGCGGCGGCCTGCGAGCGTGCGATCGAAGGCAGGCCGGCGGCGATGATGCCGGCGGCAAGCGGGGCACGCAGGAGAAGCGAACGGCGTGTGATGGTCATGGTCCGGCCTTTCATGGTTTCAGGAATGATTGGTGATGGATTGACGGCTCAGCCGACGGTGCTGCTCCAGCGGCAGAGCCGCCGTTGCAGGCTGACCAGCGCCTGGTTGGCGATCAGGCCAAGTGCGGCAAGGATGACGATCGCCGCGAACATCAGCGGGATCTGGAAGTTGTACTGCGCGTTCATCACCTGGAAGCCGATGCCCTTGTTGGCGCCGATCATTTCCGAGGCGATCAGCAGCAGCAGCGCGGTGGTGGCGCCGAGCCTCAGGCCCACGAAGATCGAGGGCACGGCGCCGGGCAGCACGACGCGGCGGAATATGGTGAGCCGCCGGCCGCCGTAGACGCGCGCCATCTCGAGCAGCTTCGGATCGACCTCCTTGACGCCGCTGATGGTGTTGAGGAGCAGCGGGAACAGCGTCGCCCAGAAGATGACGAACACCTTGGAGGCTTCGCCCAATCCCAAGAGCAGGATGAACACCGGATAGAGCGCCAGCGCCGAGGTCTGACGGAACAACTGCACGATCGGATCGAGCGCGGTTTCCACGGCTCGCACCTGGCCCATGACCAGTCCGAGTGGGATAGCGACGATGACGGCCGCCGCGAAGGCAAGGCCGGCGCGCTGCAGGCTGATGGCGATATCGCCGAGCAGGCTGCCGCCGGCGAGGCCCTTCCAGAGCGCCGCGACGATGGCGTCGATCGGCGGCAGCACGGCCGCGTTGACCCAGCCGCTGCTCGCCGCAATTTGCCAAAGCGAGAGGAAGCCGAGCAGCACGCCATAACGCGACAGGATCCGCGTCGATGTCCGGCCGGCCAGCCGCAAGGCCGCCGTCCCGAAGCCATTGCCGCCGTCATGGCCGCCGATGCCGACCGACCGTTCGATGTGCTGCAAAGTCATCGTCTTGCCTTTCCTTTTCAGAGGATCATTCGGCGGCGAGCACGGTCGAGCGGGCGACTGTCCATGGATTCTCCGGTCGCCTGAGGCCGAGATTCTCGCGCAGCGTCCTGCCTTCGTATGCGGTGCGGAAAAGGCCGCGCCGCTGCAATTCGGGGATGACCAGGTCGACGAAATCGTCGAGCGCGCCGGGCAGCCAGGGCGGCAGGATGTTGAAGCCGTCGGCGGCTTCGCTGGTGAACCATTCCTCCAGTTGATCGGCGACCTGCGTGGCGCTGCCGACCACCGTGTAATGACCACGTGCCGTCGCCACCCACTGATAAAGCTGGCGGATCGTGAAATTGTGCTCATCGGCGATCTGGCGGATCAGCGCCTGCCGGCTCTTCATGCCTTCGGTTTCCCGGCTAGGCGGCAACGGGCCATCGAGCGGATAGTCCCTGAGGTCGAGCGTCTGGCCGGCAAGTGCGTTGAGCAGCGCCACGCCGTCCTCGGGCAGGATCAGGTCGTTCAGTTGCTGGTATTTGGCGCGGGCTTCCTCTTCGCTGCGCCCGACGAAAGGCGCCACGCCCGGCATGATCAGCACTTGTGCCGGATCGCGGCCGGCCGCCGCCACGCGCGCCTTGATGTCGCGATAGAATTCCTGCGCCGACGCCAGGCTCTGATGCGCGGTGAAGATCACCTCGGCCGAGGCCGCCGCGAGTCCGCGCCCATCCTCGGACTGGCCCGCCTGCACCACCACCGGATGGCCCTGCACCGGACGCGGTACGTTGAGCGGCCCCTTGACGCTGAAATGTTCGCCCTTGTGGTTGATGTCGTGCAGCCTGTCCTTGTCGTAGAAGCGGCCGGTCTTCTTGTCGCGGATGAAAGCGTCGTCTTCCCAACTGTCCCACAGCGCCTTCACCGTCTCGACATGCTCATGCGCCCGTTCGTAGCGCTCGGCGTGGTTGGGCTGGACGTCGCGGTTGAAGTTACGCGCCGTGTCGTCGCCCGCCGACGTCACGACGTTCCAGCCGGCGCGACCGTTCGACAGAAGATCGAGCGAAGCGAATTTGCGGGCGAGCGTGTAAGGCTCCTCATAGGTGGTCGAAGCGGTGGCGATGAAGCCGAGATGGGTGGTCAGCGGCGCCAGCGCCGCAAACAGTGTCACCGGCTCGAAACCGGCAATCTTGGCATTGCCGCCCTCGCGGGCGCCGAGGCCGACCGTCAGATTGTCGGCAAGGAAATAGGCATCGAACAGGCCGCGCTCGGCGGTCAGCGCGAGCTTTCTGTGGAACTCGAAATTGGTCGCGCCATCGGCCGGCGAGTCCGGATGGCGCCAGGCCGCGACGTGTTGGCCGCCGCCGGGCAGGAAGGCGCCGAGCTTGATCTGTCTGGACTCGCTGGGGCTGGTCATGGCTGATCCTTCGGTTCGAACGATTGCTTCGAAGTCAGGCGGCGAGGCCGACGCTGCGGGTGGCGCCGACAACGTTGACGACCTCGACGACGGCCTGCCGGGCGCGGGCATGGATCGCTTCCGATACGAGCATGCCGTCGGCAAAATCCTTGTCGGAGGCATAGATTGCTGTCGGCATGGTCAGCGCTTCGAAGAAGCCGAACAGCGGCCGCAGCTGGTGCTCGACGATCAGCGAGTGACGCTCGCCACCGCCGGTCGCGGCGAGAATGACTGGTTTGCCGCGCAGCGAAGAAGGATCAAGCAGATCGAACAAATGCTTGAAAAGCCCAGTGTAACTGCCTTTGAAGGTCGGCGATCCCGCCACCAGAACATCGGCATTGACCAGCTGTTCGACAATACCGCGGGCGGTCGGGTCGAGATCGCCGAGGCGCCGGGCCCGAGGAAAGGATGAACCGAGGTCCTCAATGTCGAAGACCGCCTGCGTCGCAGCGATCCGGCCACCGACCTCGCCAGCAATATGGCTGATGAATGCCTTGGTTTTCGACGGGCGGGTCAGGTTGCCGGATATCCCCACCACCAGCTTCTTCGTCATTTTCAGGCTCTCCTCGCGGCACTTCTTCATTAAGACTACCGATTTTATAGAATTAAATGAGCGAGAAGATTTCAAAACGGGCTTGGCAGAGGGATTGAGTTTGCGTTCTTTCGCCGTTGATTGGTTCAGCGGATGCGGGCTCAGGCTTCAATCCTGACCGGCGGCAGTTGCGGCGCCTCCAGTCCCTGGAAGGGGTCGCGCCAGGCGTCGATCGCCTCCAGCCGGCCATACCAGCGGCGAATAGATGGGTAGTCGTCAAGCGGCAATCTGGCGACATCGTTGAAAGCGAGGAACGTCGCCATGCGAAAGTCGGCATAGGAAACCGATTTGCCCACCAGCCACTCCCGCGGGGAAAGCTCGGCTTCAAGGATAGCTGCGGCCATGTGGAACTGCCTCAGCCCCTCCTCGACCAGTGCCTTGTCGATTGGCCCCAGCCCCCAACGCTGCTTGCTGCCGCGCTCGAAATGCACCATGTCGCAGGCTCTGACGAAGTTCTCCTTGCCCCAGCTCAGCCAGCGGATCATCTCGGGCTCGTTGTCGCCGGTGTGCCAGAAATCGGAATGCATGTCGCGCGAGAGCCAGCAGGCGATGGCGTCGGCCTCCCAGAGGCTCCATCCCGGGCCGACCAATATGGGCAAGGTCAAATTGGGGTTCAGCGCGCGATATCGTTCGGCCTGCCCCCGCGCCGTCGGCGAGGCGAATTCGAATGCGATCTCCGCCTTGAGGTAGCGCGCCGCCGCGACTGCGAGGCGAGGATTGGGATTGCGGCTGAACAGAAGTTTCATGTCGATCTCCAAAGGTCCTTGCCTGCCAAGGACGATTGAAACCCGCCCGATGCTACATTACGGGCGCAGACAAGACTCGGCGCAACCCGCCAGATCTGATTTTGCGTCAGGCGGAAGCGTTGACTATGTTCTGCCGACCAGGCCGGCTCCGGCCAAGGCTTGCCGTTCAACGGCTTGCGCCGCTCCCCGCCTTCCGATATAGAGCCGCCACCCGCGTAGACACCCTTGGAGGCAACGCGGAGGAAGGCTGGCCAGGCCTGCATGATCCCCGGAAGCGTTTGGATAGCCAAAAGCGTTTGGATCGACCATGCGAGGCCGCGACGGCTTTCGACGTTTACGGATGGGATTGCCCGCCGCGAACGCTCCATAAAACGCGAAAGGAAATGCCATGAGCCACGATACTTACGAGCTCAAGGCCGAAGCGCGCGAACAGGTCGGTAAGGGGTCCGCCCGTACGGTTCGACGCAACGGTAAAGTGCCTGCAGTTATTTACGGCGACAAGCAGCCCCCCCTGGCGATTGCGCTCAACTACAAGGACATCTTCTACAAGATCCACGGTGGCGGGTTCCTGACCACGATCGCCACGATCGATGTCGACGGCAAG
Source organism: Mesorhizobium sp. M1E.F.Ca.ET.063.01.1.1 (assembly GCF_003998155.1). Lineage (NCBI taxonomy): Bacteria > Pseudomonadati > Pseudomonadota > Alphaproteobacteria > Hyphomicrobiales > Phyllobacteriaceae > Mesorhizobium > Mesorhizobium sp. M1E.F.Ca.ET.063.01.1.1. Next base: position 1,899 of record NZ_RZSC01000112.1, on the reverse strand, counting down.
AAGATCCAAGTCCTGCCGAAGGACTTCCAGCTCGATCCGGTCAAGGACTTCCCGGTCCATGTCGACTTCCTGCGCATCGGCAAGGACACCGAGGTCAATGTCGACGTGCCCGTCCACTTCATCAACGAAGAGAAGTCGCCCGGCATCAAGCGTGGCGGCGTGCTCAACATCGTTCGCCACGAAGTCGAGTTCCACTGCCCGGCCAATGCGATCCCGGATTTCATCACCGTCGATCTCACCGGCGCCGAAATCGGCGATTCGATCCACATTTCGGCGGTGGCCCTGCCGGCCGGTGTGAAGCCAGTGATCTCCGATCGCGATTTCACCATCGCGACCATCGCCGGCTCCGCGGCGATGAAGCCGGAGACGGAAGAGACCACCGAGGCGGAGGCGCCGGAAGCGGCGGCCCCTGCCGCCGAAGAGAAGTAATCTCTTCCGCGTCCGGAGGCGACGATGCTTGTCTTTGCAGGCCTCGGCAATCCGGGCGCAAAATATCAGAACAACCGGCACAATGTCGGCTTCATGGCGGCGGACGCGATTGCCCGCCGCCATTCCTTTTCGCCCTGGTCGAAGAAGTTCCAGGGGCTGATCTCCGAAGGCACGCTCGGCGGCGAGAAGATCCTTTTGATCAAGCCGCAGACCTTCATGAACCTGTCCGGCCAGTCGGTCGGCGAAGCGCTGCGCTTCTACAAGCTCGAAGCCGCCGCCCTCACCGTCTTCTACGACGAGATCGACCTTGCCGCCGGCAAGGTCAGGGTCAAGGTGGGTGGCGGTTCCGGCGGCCATAACGGCATCCGTTCGCTCGACCGGCATGTCGGCAATGCCTATCGCCGCGTGCGCATCGGTGTCGGCCATCCCGGCGTCAAGGAGATGGTGCACGGCCATGTGCTCGGCGACTTCGCCAAGGCCGACCGTGAATGGCTCGACGTGTTGCTCGACGCGATCGCCGATGACGCAGGGCTGTTGGCCAAGGGCGACGACAATTCCTTCATGAACCGCATCACGCTGACGCTGCGCGACAAGCTCGTGCCGACCGGCGATGACGATCGGCCGCCACCCAAGGCGCCGAAACAGCAGAGCCACATCCGCCAGGCGCGCCCGCAGCAGCCGGCGGCAAAAGTCCCCGAAAGCGGCCCGATGGCCGCGATGCTGAAAAAGCTGTTCGGCAAGGATTGAACGCCGAAACGATTGCCCGCAGGGCTTGACGATCGTCGGCGCTTTCGCCCATAGCCCTCACCAAATTTCGAATTCCCGATAGGACCGGAAAAAATGGGTTTCAAATGTGGCATCGTTGGCTTGCCCAACGTCGGCAAGTCGACGCTGTTCAATGCGTTGACAAGGACGGCCGCCGCGCAGGCCGCCAACTATCCTTTCTGCACCATCGAGCCGAACACCGGCGAGGTGGCGGTGCCCGATCCGCGCCTGCAGAAGATTGCGACAATCGGCAAGTCGAAGGAGATCATCCCGACCCGCATCTCCTTTGTCGACATCGCCGGCCTGGTGCGCGGCGCCTCCAAGGGCGAAGGCCTGGGCAACCAGTTCCTCGCCAACATCCGCGAGGTCGACGCCATCGTTCACGTGCTGCGCTGCTTCGAGGATGACGACATCACGCATGTCGAAGGCCGCATCGATCCGGTCGCCGACGCCGAGACCGTCGAGACCGAACTGATGCTCGCCGATCTCGAAAGCCTGGAGCGCCGCATCGTCCAGTTCCGCAAGCGCGCCGCCGGCAAGGACAAGGAGGCAATGGCCGTGCTGCCGATGATGGAGGCGGCGCTCGAGCTGCTGCAGGCCGGCAAGCCGACACGCTTCCTGCTCAACGGCATCGCGCCGGAGGACCTGCGCATTCTTCAGGGGCTGAACCTGTTGACGTCGCATCCCGTTCTCTATGTCTGCAAC
>NZ_RZSC01001129.1:0-1364 GCF_003998155.1 Mesorhizobium sp. M1E.F.Ca.ET.063.01.1.1 | reverse complement strand
GCATAGCCCAGCACCAGCCCTTGGGTCGCCGCCGTGTTCTGGAAATATTTCGACAGCGGCGAGACGTTGATGGCCCTCCTCGCTGCCGCCTGGCTGACCTGGATGTCGTCGATGCCTTCCCTCAGATAGCCCACCACCTGGATGCCGGCTTCGGCGGGGGAGAGCGTGATCTCGTCGCGCAGGCGCTCGGCGACGATCTCGCGGAAAAGCTGGCGGCGCTGGGCGTAGATGCGGCGCATGCGTTTGAGGTGCCGGCTCATATGGCCTTCGGTGATGAAATCGGCGAGCGCGGCCTGCAGCAGGAGCGGCGCGAACTGGCCCGTGGTGGAGAGCGCGTTGGCGATGCGGCCGGCCATGTCGGGCGGCAGCACCATGAAGCCGATGCGCAGCGCGGGGAACAGCAGCTTGGCGAAGGTGCCGACATAGATGACGCGGCCGGAGCGGTCCATGCTCTGGATCGCCGGCACGGGCCTGCCTTGAAAGCGGTATTCGCCGTCGAAATCGTCCTCGATCACCCAGGCGTTGGCGGTCTCGGCGATGTCGAGCAGGCGCAGCCGCTCCTCCATACGCATGGTGATGCCGAGCGGATGCTGGCAGGCCGGCGTCACATAGATGAGGCGGGGCGAAAAATCCGGCGCGTCGAGGCGCCAGCCGCGTTCCTGATCGACCGGGATGGGCAGGATTTTTGCGCCGGCCACGGTGAAGGCGGCCTTGGCGCCGTAATAGCCGGGCTCCTCCATCCACACCGTGTCGCCGGGGTCGAGCAGCAGGCGGGCGAGAAGATCGAAGGCGGCCTGCGCGCCGGTGGTGATGACGATCTGCTCCGCCTGGCAGCGCACGCCGCGCGCGGAATAGAGATAGCCGGCGATCGCCTCCTTCAGCGCCGGATGGCCGGTCACCTCATAGGTGCCGAACAGGGTTTCGCCATGGCTGGCGCGGCGCGCGACCAGCCGGCCCCAGACTCCGAAGGGGAAGCTCGCGTGATCCGGCATGCCGGGGTGGAAGGCGAAGCGCCCCGGCGTGCCGTGGTGGCAGGGCTGGCTGAGCAGTTGCTCGCCGCGCCGCGAGGGCGCGCGCAGCGGCACCGGCGACGCTTCGGCCGGCGTCTCGCGCGGGCCGTCGGGCAGGTCGACGATCACCGGGCGGGCGCCCTGGCGGTTCGCGAGATAGCCTTCGGTGACGAGCTGGTCGTAGGCTGAGACGATGGTGTTGCGGCCAAGGCCGAGCTCGGCGGCCAGAGCGCGCGTCGAAGGCAGCTCCGACCCCGGCGCCAGCGTGCGGTTGCGGATGATGGCGACGAGGCCGTGATAGAGCTGGCGGGAGAGGTGCTCGGGGCTCGAGCGGTTGACGGCGAGCATGTCGAG
>NZ_RZSC01001128.1:0-1365 GCF_003998155.1 Mesorhizobium sp. M1E.F.Ca.ET.063.01.1.1 | reverse complement strand
CCAGCGGCGGAGCGAAATCTCCCCCCTCGAGGGGGAGATGGCCGGCAGGCCAGAGGGGGTCGTCTCACATAAACGCCGCCCTCACTTTCGTCGCGCAAGCGCCGGCGCTTCACGCGCGGCGACCCCCTCTGTCGCCTTCGGCGACATCTCCCCCTCAAGGGGGGAGATTACCCGCCCCATTCTCATAGCTCCTTCTCGGCCAGTTCCCTGAATTCATCCGGCACCGAGCGCGCGGCTTCCAGCGCCACGGTGCCGTAGCCGACGGCCTCTTTGCCGAAGCGCTGGCGGATCTTGTCGATGGCGCGGTCGGCGCCGAAGCGGGCCAAGCCTTTGCGACTGCCGGGCCTCAGCTTCTCATCCGCCAGGCCGAGCGGCAGTTCAAGCTGCAGCTCGGCATGCTCCTCCAGATGCGAGACCGAGATTGCGAGCAGCGAAATTTCCCTTTCGCCCGGATGGGCGGCGAGCACGCCGCGCACCAGCTCCTCGGCGATTTCGGCGAGCATCGTCGTCGCCTGTATTGGCTGCTCCAACGTCACCGAGCGGGTGACCGCGCGCATGTCGCGGAAGCGCACGCGCACCGTCACCGTGCGGCCGGGCCGGGCTTTGGCACGCAACCGGCTGGCGACGCGGTCGGCGAGATGCAAGAGCGTCGGCACGAAGACGTGTGGCAGGGCGGGCTTGCGGCCAAGCGCCGACTGCGCGCCTGCGGAATGCGCCCGCCTGTGCGTCTCCAGCCGGCGCGGATCGCGGTTCCAAGCAAGGGCAGCAAGCTTCTGGCCTGCGGCGTGGCCGATCAGCCGCTCCAGCGCGCCGCTATGGGTGCGCGCCAATTGCCCGATGGTCTCGACGCCGATCTCGGCCAGCCGCGCCTTGGTCGCCGGGCCGACGCCCCACATCAGCGACACCGGCAAATCGTGCAGGAAGGCGAGTTCGGTGCCGGGCTCGACCACCACCAGCCCGTCGGGCTTCGCCACCTGTGAGGCGATCTTGGCGAGGTGTTTCGTGCGCGCCACGCCGATCGAGATCGGCAGGCCGAGCTCGCTCTTCACGCGGCTGCGGATTTTTCTGGCGATCTCCTCCGGCGGCCCGAACAGATGCGTGCAGCCGGCGACGTCGGCAAAGGCCTCGTCGATCGAGATGCGCTCGACCAGCGGCGTGAAATCGTCGAGCACCTTGATCGCGGCATCGCCGAGGCGCTGGAACTCGCTGAACCGCCCGCCGACGAAGATGAGCTGCGGGCAAAGCTCGCGCGCCTTGCGGCCGGGCATGCCGCCGCGCACGCCGAAGACCTTCGCCTCATAGGAGGCGGCCAGCACCACGCCGCCGCCAACCGCGATTGGTTTGCCGCGCAGCGACGGGTCGAGC
>NZ_RZSC01001127.1:0-1365 GCF_003998155.1 Mesorhizobium sp. M1E.F.Ca.ET.063.01.1.1 | reverse complement strand
CCTCCGGCCACCCATGGATGAGCAGAATCGGCGATCCTTTCCCGCCGATCACGTAGTGAATGCGCACGCCATTAACGTCAGCGAATTGGGATCGAAAGCCGGCGGGGATACCGGTCATACTGTCAGCTCGAATTGAGCCTTGGTCCTTGCCTTGGACGCCAGCGTTCGTTGGACCCGCAAGAAATAGCATCGCGGTTGCAGTTGCCGAGAGAATGAGAGTTTGCATCGCGCGCATTACGTCGCACTTCCGGAAGTTTTCCGGGGCAACATTCAGTACCGCCCCGCTTGCAAACGGATATGCAGCCTTCCTGCTCATCCAGCAAAATCGATTGTCGCTATACGACCTATAAGGGGAATGGATAGACACCCGTGCCAGCGATTGAGCGGCTAGTTCAAGAGCGACTGTTCCTCCATAGGGCAGCCGACGATATGTGCGCTTTCTATGCGAAGCGCATCAAGCAGGCAGAGCGCCCGTTCAATATCACCATGAGCTGCCGTCGCAGGTCGTAGGTTCGAGCCTGCCGCCGTGCCATCCTGAAGTTGCGGACCGGTGATCAGGGTGCTCTGCCGTTGAAAACCGGCGGGTGGCTTGCCATATGGGGCAAATTGGGGCATAAGCCCCGCATAGCCGGGACGGAACGACTGGATGGTTCCGAGGCGGCGCTCGAACATAAAGCGGAACACTTGCCACTTGCGTGGACCAAGAATCGGTTTTATGTAGACTGAACAGACACGCGACGCGTGGAGCTGGGAAGCCGGCTTTACGCGTCTGATTTGCGTGGGCGAAATGGTGGCGCTGACTCGGCGTCGGCACGTAACCCAGGCGGCACGTCCCGGCCAGCGGGATCATCCAGGAGACCCGGCCAACGGGTCTTGAAGACAGAGCGGCAGATGGCTTCGAAAACCACTAATCCTTTCACCTTTCTCCAGCAGGTGCGCGCGGAGACGGCCAAGGTGACATGGCCCTCGCGCCGCGAGACCATGATCTCGACGGTGATGGTCCTGGTGTTCGCGGTCATCGCCATGATCTTCTTCTTCGCCGCCGACATAGCCATGGGCTATGCGATCGAGTGGATCCTGGGCCTCGGGCATTAATTCGGCGATTACGGAGAGTCGTGAAATGGCTGCGCGCTGGTACATCGTCCACGCTTATTCGAACTTCGAGAAGAAGGTCGCCGAGGACATCGAGAACAAGGCCAAGCAGAAGGGTCTGTCCGGCGAGATCGAGCAGATCGTGGTGCCGACCGAGAAGGTCGTTGAGATCCGCCGCGGCCGCAAGGTCGACGCCGAGCGCAAGTTCTTCCCGGGCTATGTGCTTCTGAAGGCCAACCTGACTGACGCTGTCTTCTCGCTGGTCAAGAACCT
>NZ_RZSC01001126.1:0-1365 GCF_003998155.1 Mesorhizobium sp. M1E.F.Ca.ET.063.01.1.1 | reverse complement strand
AAGCAGCACCCAGCGAATTGCCGTCGAGATATATCACCCCTGTCGGCAATGCGAAGCGGCGGCGCATCGAGCGTAGCGGATCGGCCGCATCCATCGCCTCGATTTCGGCGAGATCGGGAAGTGCGATCATGATCCTGTAGCCCCCATCGGTCATTCACGAATAGTGCGTCGACGGCCCGACATCAACCGTGCCTCACATGACTGGAATCGCTCGTGGCAGCGCCAACGCGGCATGCGATTTCCGCCGTGCGCGGTGTGAGGTCGTTGACGGTTTGGCTCCGTTTCGTTCACGGCCCGCGAGCTTTCCCGGCGTCGACGTCCTTCCGCATGCCATCATTCGCGCCGGTTATTCAACGCACGGAGGAGCAACGCGCAAGCACGTGGGCATCGGAAAAAACTGTAAGGAATTCAATGCCAGATCGCCGGTCCCGGTGCCCAAAAGCCGCATTTCGGCGTCTTTGCGGGCCGCGCTCTGGTTATCGCCGCGCTAACGCATTCATTAAACTTTAAACGGTTGCGGAACACAACTGGAACAGATAGTGTTTGTTCTGGGTTTGTTTTTCTGATTCTGGTTTCAAAACCCATGGGGGCCGCCATGCTGACGCGCAAACAACATGAACTCCTGATGTTCATCCACGAACGGCTCAAGGAAAGCGGCATTCCACCGTCTTTCGACGAGATGAAGGAAGCCCTCGACCTGGCCTCGAAGTCGGGCATTCATCGTCTGATCACGGCGCTGGAGGAGCGTGGCTTCATTCGCCGGCTGCCCAACCGGGCGCGCGCCCTGGAAGTGCTGCGCCTGCCCGATTCGATCGCGCCTGGCCTCAATGCGGCGAGGAAGTTTTCGCCGAGCGTCATTCAGGGGAGCCTGGGGCAAGGCGGTCTCGGCCGGCAGATCAAGCCCGCGGCGTCCTCGCGTACGCCCAGCAATGACGACGATGCCGCGTCGGCTGTGTCGATCCCGGTGATGGGCCGGATCGCGGCCGGCGTGCCGATCGACGCCATCCAGCATCAGACGCATACGATCACGGTCCCGCCGGACATGATCGCGGGCGGTGAGCATTATGCGCTGGAGGTCAAGGGCGACTCGATGATCGAGGCCGGCATCTTCGATGGCGACACGGTCATCATCCGCAATGCCAACACCGCGAGCCCGGGCGAGATCGTGGTGGCGCTGGTCGACGACGAGGAGGCGACGCTGAAGCGCTTCCGCCGCAAGGGCGCTTCGATTGCCCTCGAAGCCGCCAATCCGGCCTATGAGACTCGCATCTTCGGTCCGGATCGCGTCAAGGTTCAGGGCAAGCTCGTAGGGCTCATTCGCCGCTATTGAGTGGCTGTAGCGGCTTCGCATCGGTCTTTTCAGGC
>NZ_RZSC01001125.1:0-1369 GCF_003998155.1 Mesorhizobium sp. M1E.F.Ca.ET.063.01.1.1 | reverse complement strand
GTTGGCGTAGCCGTCGGGATGCGGACGGTAGGCGGTTCCCACGCCCGCGGCCGGATCGCCGCGCAAGGCGACGAAACGGGTAACGCCGAAATCGGCGAATTCACGGATGACGGCGTCGACCTGATGGCGGGCGGCATCGACACAGGTCATGTGCGCCGCCGGCGTCAGCGTCGTCTCGTTGAGAATGCGCTTGACCGTGCGCGCCGTGCGCTCGCGGGTCGAGCCGCCTGCGCCGTAGGTCACCGACACGAATTGCGGCTTGAGCGGCTCCAGCCTTGTGACGGTGTCCCACAACCTTGCTTCCATGTCGTCGGTCTTCGGCGGGAAGAACTCGAACGACACCCGGACCTTGTCGCCAATGTCTGGGCGGCGGGAAAAGCGGAACTGGTTCATCAGGCTGTTTCCCTTGCTGGGAGTACGTCGTTGGACGGGTCGGCGATCAGAAGGCGACGGTCGCGGCCGAGCCAGAGCTTGACGGTGAGTTTTGCCTCTGCCTGGCCGCGCGGCTCGAATTCCTGGCTGTCTTCGAGATCGAGCCCTGCCTCCGCGAACCAGTCGGCGATCTGCCGGTCGGAGAAGCCGAGCCGCATATGCGCATGCTGGTCGCGCAGGAACTCCAGATTGTGAGGCGCGAAGTCGACGATGACCAGCCTGCCCGCCGGACGCAGCAGCCTCGCCGCCTCATCGATGGCGCGGCCCGGATCGTCGAGATAGTGCAGCACCTGGTGGATAGTGACGAGGTCGAAGGCGTTGCGCTCGACCGGCGGCGAAAAAATGTCGCCCTGGCGCACTTGCGCGTTGGCGACGCCCGCCTTGTCGAGATTGGCGCGCGCTACCGTCAGCATCTCGCGCGACATGTCTATGCCGACGCCGCGCCGGTAGAGCGGCGCAAAGATCTCCAGCAGCCTGCCGGTGCCGGTGCCGAGGTCGAGCATCGACTGGAACGGTCGCTTGCCGACAAGCTTCAGCAGCGCGGCTTCCACCGCGCGGTCCGGTACATGCAGCGAGCGGATTCGATCCCAGCTCGCGGCGTTCTCCGAGAAATACTCTGCGGCACGGTCTTGCCGTTTGCGCTTGACCGCTGCCAGCCGCTCCAGATCGCGCACCACCTGCGGATCGGCCTCGCGCACGCCCGAGACCAGACGCTGCACGAAGGCACGCGAGCTGTCCGTATCCGACAGCCTGAAGAATGCCCACGACCCTTCCTGGTAGCGGCCGATCAGCCCGGCATCGAGCAGGAGCTTCAGATGCCGGGAGACGCGGGGCTGCGATTGGCCAAGGATTTCAGTAAGGTCGGAGACTGTGAGATCGCCGCGCGACAGCAGCACCAGGATGCGCAGGCGGCTGGATTCGGCCGCCGCCTTCAATG
>NZ_RZSC01001124.1:0-1372 GCF_003998155.1 Mesorhizobium sp. M1E.F.Ca.ET.063.01.1.1 | reverse complement strand
CTTATGAACAGGCGTCTACGAACGCCCGAGTGCTTTCAGCTCATGCAGCACGGCCGCATCGCGGGCCGAGACATCCGGGAATTCCGGGTCCTGCCCGACGTCGGCGGTGTAGCGCCAAGAGCGCGCGCATTTGACCAGACCGCGATCCTCGGCCTTCTCGACCACCACGGCCACACCCTTGACGTCGTCCAGTATGAAGGCGCCCTGCGGAGCGTTGCCGTGCTCGATGACCAGGTCGCTGGTGATCGCCATCTCGGCCATGTCGACATCGGCGATCGCGGCTTCGAGCGCCGCGTCGTCGATGGTGACCACCGGAACGGCTTCCAGTGAGGAACCGATGAGCTTGTCGGCGCGCGCGATCTCGAGCGCGCCGGTGACGACACGGCGCACCTGCCGGACCTTGCGCCATTTCTCGGCCAGCGCCTCGTTCCGCCAGTTCTGCGGTATGACCGGGAACTGGTCGAGATGCACCGAGACGGCATCCGGGTGGCGGTCGAGCCAGGCTTCTTCCATGGTGAAGGGCAGCATCGGCGCCAGCCATTTCACCAGGCATTCGAAGAGGTGGCGCACCACCTGCACCGCCGCCTTGCGGCGCAGGCTGGACGGCGCGTCGCAGTAGAGCGCGTCCTTGCGGATGTCGAAGTAGAAGGCCGAGAGCTCGACCACCATGAAGTCGAGCAGCGCACGGGTGATGCGTTTGAACTCGAACGCGTCGTAGCCCTGGCGCACCACCTCGTCGAGCTCGGACAAGCGGTGCAGCATCAGCCGCTCGAGTTCCGGCATCTTGTCCAGCGGAACGTCCTCGCCCTCGTCATGGGCAAGCGTGCCCAGCATCCAGCGGATGGTGTTCCTCAGCTTGCGGTAGGCGTCGATATTGGTCTGCAGCACGTTCTTGCCGAGCCGCTGGTCTTCCCAATAATCGGTCGTCACCACCCAGAGCCTGAGGATGTCGGCGCCGGACTGTTTGATCACGTCCTGCGGCACCACCGTGTTGCCGAGCGACTTCGACATCTTGCGGCCTTCCTCGTCCATGGTGAAGCCATGGGTGATGACCGTGTCGTAGGGCGCCCTGCCCCTGGTGCCGCAGCTTTCGAGCAGCGAGGAGTGGAACCAGCCGCGATGCTGGTCGGAGCCCTCGAGGTAGACGTCTGCCGGCCATTTGAGATCGGGACGGTCCTGCAGCGTAAAGACATGCGTCGAGCCGGAATCGAACCAGACGTCGAGGATGTCCATCACCTGATGCCATTTCGAGGCGTCGTGGTTGCCGAGGAAACGGTCCTTGGCGCCGAGCGCGAACCAGGCATCGGCGCCTTCCTTCTCGAAGGCGTCCATGATGCGCTCGTTGACCGCCTCGTCCTTCAGCACGTTGCCG
>NZ_RZSC01001123.1:0-1375 GCF_003998155.1 Mesorhizobium sp. M1E.F.Ca.ET.063.01.1.1 | reverse complement strand
ATGGTGGAGCGACGGCTCCACATCTTGATCACCTCATTGCGACCGCCTTCACGAACCTTGTCCACCTTCTTCAGAAGGTAGCCGTCGATGAAGGGGCCTTTCCAAATCGAACGAGTCACTTGGCGTTACCTCTTCTTAGCTCTTGCGCTGATGGCGCGAGCGCACGATGAACTTGTCGGTCGCCTTGTTGGACCGCGTCTTCTTGCCCTTGGTCGGCTTGCCCCAGGGCGAAACCGGATGACGGCCACCCGAGGTGCGGCCTTCGCCGCCGCCGTGCGGGTGATCGACCGGGTTCATGGCCACGCCGCGATTGTGCGGGCGCTTGCCGCGCCACACGGTGCGGCCGGCCTTGCCGTCGTTGATGTTGCCGTGGTCGGGGTTCGACACGGCGCCGACGGTGGCCATGCAGGAGCCGTGCACGACGCGCTGCTCGCCCGAGTTGAGGCGCAGGATCGCCATGCCCTGGTCGCGGCCGACGAGCTGGGCGTAGCCGCCCGCCGAACGGGCGACCTGGCCGCCCTTGCCCGGCTTCAGCTCAATGTTGTGGACGATCGTGCCGACCGGCATCGAAGCCAGCGGCATCGCATTGCCCGGCTTCACGTCGACCGCTTCGCCGGCCACGATCTTGTCGCCGGCGGCGAGACGCTGCGGCGCCAGGATGTAGGACAGCTCGCCATCGTCATACTTGATCAGCGCGATGAAGGCGGTGCGGTTCGGATCGTATTCGATACGCTCCACCGTGCCGACGACGTCGTACTTCTTACGCTTGAAGTCGATGATGCGGTACGAACGCTTGTGACCGCCGCCGATGAAGCGGGCCGTAATGCGGCCGTAGTTATTGCGGCCGCCCGACTTGGTCAGGCCTTCGGTCAGCCCCTTGACGGGCTTGCCCTTGTAGAGGCCCGAGCGGTCGACAATGACCAGCTGGCGGGTGCTCGGCGTTACCGGGTTGAATTTCTTGAGTGCCATTGTCCTGTCCTCGCGGCCTTGCTCAGAGACCCGTCGCGACGTCGATCGACTGGCCCTCGGCCAGCGTCACAACCGCCTTCTTGACGTCGCCCTGGCGGCCAACCGTGCCGCGGAAGCGCTTGATCTTGCCCTTGCGGACGAGCGTGTTCACGGCCATCACCTTGACGCCGAAGAGCGCTTCGACGGCGGCCTTGATTTCCGGCTTCGACGCCTTCTTGGCGACGTTGAAGACGACCTGGTTCTGCTCGGAAGCCATGGTCGACTTTTCAGTGATCGCCGGCGAGACGATCACGTCGTAGTGACGAAGGTCGGTCATTTGAAGCGCTCCTCGAGAGCCTCGACGGCGGCCTTGGAAAGGACCAGCGTGCCGCGGCGCAGAATGTCGTAGACGTTGATGCCCTGGATG
>NZ_RZSC01001122.1:0-1377 GCF_003998155.1 Mesorhizobium sp. M1E.F.Ca.ET.063.01.1.1 | reverse complement strand
GCCGGAAGAGGAGGAGGAAGACCGGAAGCGGCGCGGCGGCGGGGGCGGCCGTGGTGCTGGTCGCCCGAGCGGTACAGGCCGAGCGGCGAGGGCGGGCTATCAGGCGCGGGCCGTGGCGGCACGGGCAGGCTATGCGGCGGGTGCGCAGCCTGCTGTGTTCAAGGTCATGCCCAAACCGCCATCGACCAAGGAAGCCGCCGCTCGACTGCTCAATTACATTGGGAAGCGCGAAGACGAAAAAGGCGAGAAACACGACATCGAGATTTTTGACGAGGATGGACAGGTCCTTTCGACAGGCGGCGCGCGAAAGGCGTTCCTGGAAACATTTTGCGAGACGTTCGAACCGCCCTTGGAAAATACCAATTTTCTGGAGGTTCGTTTCGAGCTCGCCGGCCAGGTCACCGATGCCGCCTTGAGCGAGGCGCTGAAGAAGGCATTCGGTTCGAAACCGTTCATTTATGCGCAGGACGGACAGACGGTGCGGGTCTACGCGCACACCGAGGAGCGGTCAGGACCGCTCGCCAAGGTGCTGGCCGGCGGTCGGGAGAATTCGCGCAGCAAGGCGCTCGACAAAATCGAGGCGCGCTTGTCTGAAGCGATGGGCGGGGCGGGGGTGGTAGCCAAGGCAGAGCTGACGGCGGCCGTGAGCCGTGAACCCAAAGCGAAATATTTCCTGCAGAAGTTCATCCGCACCCACAGCCAGGTTCGCCACGCAAATGGCGAGCCTGTGCCCGGGGTGAAGAATTCCAGCAAGGCGGCGGCTTCGGTCTATGAACAATGGCGCCCGCAGTTTTCGGCACGTGAACGCCGCAATGCTTATCACCTGCTTTTCTCGGCAAAGGCCGGCACCGATGCCAACGCCGTCATGACCGCGGCGCGCGCCGTGCTCGAGGAGCGAGCGCCAGGATACAGGTTCGTCCTGGCGCATCACAAGGACACCAAGCACGTCCATATCCATGCCATGGTGCAAGCACGGTCAGCCGACGGTGAGCGCCTGAAATTTTACAAGCCAGATCTGGTCGCCTGGCGCGAGACCTTTGCGGAAAAAGCACGCGAGAACGGCATTGCGATGGTAGCGACGCGGCGCATGGATCATGCGATGACACGGCCATTCACCAAGGAGCATGCCGGAGCCTATCGCCGCGCCCAGAGCGATCCGCGCTACCAGGTCAGCGCCAGGACGATCGAGCGAGTGGAGGCCAAGCGGCAAGGCCGTTTGGATGGGCAATCCCTTGTCGTTAACGGCGATGCAATCGCTGCCGCATGGCAAAAGACTGTGACGACGATGCGGACCGCGGGCGTGATCGGTCAGGCTCTCACGGCAGCGGAGTCGATCGGCAATAATTTTCTGAAGTTCCATCGCGATCGGACAGGGGA
>NZ_RZSC01001121.1:0-1379 GCF_003998155.1 Mesorhizobium sp. M1E.F.Ca.ET.063.01.1.1 | reverse complement strand
CTCATCTTCCCTTTCAGGATTGGCGCTGGCTGGTAACACGTCCTGTTGCGGTTGAAAAGCCGGTCGTTGCGAGACGCTTCAGCTTCTATTCCGCACCCAGGAGAGCATCTAGCAAAGCGTGACGTGGCGACGCAAAAGGATTGACCACGGTTACACCACCCCAGGTGAAGCCGTTCTGCAGGTCTTCTGACAGGAGCAGCCGGCAACCCGTTTGCGAAGCAGTGGAAAGAATTGCAGCATCCCAGATACCGAAACGATGGTCCGCAGCAAGATCGACGGCCATCATCATCACTTCCGGCGTCGTTCCAGCAACCGGGAACGCGTCGCGCCAGCTAAGCAGCGCCTCCTGAGCCTCCTGGGGCGACCTTCCGGCCTTACGGACAAGGACATTAAACAGCTCCCCCAGCACCTGGACCGGAACAACGGCAGCCTCTTGTGGGACATTGCCTAGCAGTTCGAGAACGACGTCGCGTTTCTGCGCGTTGTTAACGCCCTCTGCATAGGCAAGGACGTTGGTGTCGATCGCGACCTTCACAGATCGTCCTCATAAAGCTCATCGCGGGTCCAGCTTCCGGCATCGACGATCGGCTGCCGTTGGAGGCGCGACAGCAATGCCGCGCGCGAGCGGGAGGCCACGCCCTCGTGCTTTTCCGCAGGCACGATCCGCGCCACCGGCCGCCCATGGCTGGTCACGACGTAGCTGTGGCCCTCGCGCACCTCACGTAGAATGTGAGAGAATCTGCGGTTGGCATCGGCTGCCGAAACGGTTTCATCCATGGTTGCGCCTGCCATGTAGTTATTTTCACTACAATAGTGATTGAGTCCGCATTTAGCAAGCCATTGCGGGATCACAACGGCTACCAGTGGTTGCGATCGCACAAAAGTGACAGCAATTTAATGCGACATCCGGGCCAATGCGTGATACCGCCCGGGGCGTGCCGGCTTGCCCCCAGCCTGGCATCGAGAATCGCGCAGACAAATCAGGGCGCTCCCTTGAACCGCATCATCCCGCTCATCCTGGCGGTCGCACTTTTCATGGAGAACATGGATTCGACCGTGATCGCGACCTCGCTGCCGGCGATCGCCATTGACATCCATACCAGCCCGATCGCGCTCAAGCTGGCGCTGACGGCCTATCTGGTGTCGCTGGCGATCTTCATTCCGATCAGCGGCTGGATGGCGGACCGGTTCGGAGCCAAGAACGTGTTCCGCGCCGCGATCGCCGTCTTCATCGCCGGTTCGGTCGCCTGCGCCTTTGCCAATTCGCTGCCGGCCTTCGTGGTGTCGCGCTTCCTGCAGGGCATGGGCGGCGCCATGATGACGCCGGTCGGGCGCCTGGTGCTGGTGCGTGCGACGCCGAAGAACGAACTCGTCGCGGC
>NZ_RZSC01001120.1:0-1381 GCF_003998155.1 Mesorhizobium sp. M1E.F.Ca.ET.063.01.1.1 | reverse complement strand
GTGTCCGAGCGAAGCTCGGACGGATGAGGGGTGTTGGACGGAGTGTGGCTTTGAAGACCTAAGCGCTTAAAATTGCTAGGCCTTTTTAGGTCGCCTTCTTCCGGCACCCCTCATCCGTCTCGGCGCTCGCGCCGATCCACCTTCTCCCACAAGGGGAGAAGGAGAAAAATTTCCACCCCTTGTCGGAACCATCGCCCTTCGTTCGTCCTTGGAGCATATCGACCGCTCCAACCGGAGGACAAACGTGGAAACGCAATCGACCTGGCAGACCGCCGCCATTCTCATCGCCCGCCTGATCTTCGCCGCCATGTTCGCGATGGGGGTGGCCTTCAAATTCATGGATATGGGGGCGACCGCCGGCTATATCGCCGCGGCCGGCTTCCCGTTCCCGCTGTTTCTGGCCTGGTGCGCCGCGATCCTCGAAACGCTGCTGGTGATCGCTTTTCTCACCGGCGCCTTCATGACGCCGCTGGCGCTGATCGGCGCGGTCTATGTCGTCTTCCTCGGCTTTGCCTTCCACGGCCCGTCGCACTGGGCCGGTAACCAGGCCGAGTTCGGCGCCTTCATGTCGCATTTCCCGTTCGCCGCCGGCCTGCTCTTCGCCGCAGCGCACGGCGCGGGCAGCGTGCTCGCGGTGCGCCAGGGCTGGCCGAGCAGGGCGTGAACTTCCCTTCTCCCCGTTTACGGGGAGAAGGTGCCGAAGGCGGATGAGGGGCAGCGCCGACTTGCCTCGAAACCGCTTCCCTTGACCTCACATCTGGTCGTTGTACGGCTCCTTCATCTGGCCGACCATGCGCGCCAGCTTCGAGAAGGACGGCATGTCCGCCTCGGGCTGGCACTGGTTGGCGAGTTCGAGCAGCCGGATCGGGAAGTTGACGGCGTCGCGGCTCGACGCCGACATGCCTTCGGACCGGTCTTCCCCGGTCTCCACCGCCTCGGCCTTGCGCAGCGCGATGTCGATCTCCTCGACCGTCAGCACCCCCTTGCGCACGAGAGTATGGTTGATTGCGGCGACGGCCATCAGCAGGCCCTCGAGTTGCAGATTGGCGACGTTCATGGCGCTTCCTCCCATTGACCTCGCCTCAAAAACGCGCGAGCGGCGTTTCCGATCCGGCGCGATGCTTGGTGCCGCTGCGTGTTCGGTCCCGATTAGCTAGGCGGGCCGTTTCGGCATGACAGCGAGGACCGGGCGGTCCCGCTATTCCCTGCCTTGCAGGATGCGCACGAAGCGGCTGTTGTCGGCCGTCTGGGAATGGATGCCCTGAATGTCGCGATAGCTAAGCCGGCCGCTCGCCCACGCATTGAAGAACCGATTGCAGAAGGCGTCCGGAACACGGGCGATACCGACCTTCATCAGCTTCGCCACGGTCTGCCTGTCCTC
>NZ_RZSC01000111.1:0-12144 GCF_003998155.1 Mesorhizobium sp. M1E.F.Ca.ET.063.01.1.1 | reverse complement strand
GTGCGAAGAGATCGACGGCAAGGTCAAAGCGTTCCTTGAAAGACCCATCGAGGGCGACTGGCCCTATCTGTGGATCGACGCCACCTATCTGAAGGTGCGCCGCGGCGGGCGCATCGTCTCCGTCGCTGTCATCATTGCCGTCGGCGTCAACGCGGACGGCCGGCGCGAGGTGCTGGGCATGGACGTCGGCACGTCTGAGGCTGAGCCGATCTGGACGGAGTTCCTGCGCAAGCTGACCCGCCGCGGCCTGCGCGGCGTCAAGCTCGTCGTCTCCGATGCCCATGAAGGCATCAAGGCGGCCGTCACCAAGGTGCTGTGCGCGACATGGCAGAGGTGCCGGGTCCATTATGCCGATGTCCGGATTATGCCGACCTTGGGGGTGGATGTCGGCTTCGGAGGCGGTGATCGCTGCGATGAGGTCGGCATAATTAGAGCGCCTCGAGGAAAGCGAGAAGCTTGTCGGGCGGTCTGTAGCGTCCTGGTGCCGTGTTGGCCGGCGTGGTTTTCGCCAGGGTGCGTTCTTTAAGCTCCAGATCGGCGTGCAAGTAGATGTGGGTGGTCTCGATCTGTTCGTGGCCAAGCCACAGCGCGATCACCGAGGTGTCGACGCCGGCACGCAGCAGTCGCATTGCCGCGGTATGACGCAAGGTGTGCAGTGTGACCCTTTTCCGCTGCAGCGACGGACAGTTTCTGGCAGCGATTTCGACATACCTCGCGAGCCGGTGCTCGAGAGCGTCGCGGCTGATCATCCTGCCGGTCTGTGTAGGGAAGAGGGGATCGGCCAGCTGCCCTGCACGTTCGGCCTGCCAGACGCGCAGCACGGCGGCCATGTTGGAGGTAAGGGGTGTGATCCGCTGCTTTCGCCCCTTTCCGATACAGCTGACATGAGCGCCGGAACCGAGATGGATATCGGCGCAGTGAAGGCCGATCAGTTCGGACGCCCGCAGGCCGGTTTGGGCGGCGAGCCGAAGCAAGGCGTGGTCGCGCCGCCCGGTCCAGGTCGACCGCGCGGGGGCGGACAGCAATACATCGAGTTCCTCCTCCGTCAGGAACGTCACAAGCCGTCGCTCAAAACGCTTAGGCGGAATCGCGAGCACCCGTTCGATTGTCGCGGCGTACTCGGGGTAACGAAGGGCGGCGAACCGGAACAACGACCGGATTGCGGCAAGCCGCGCATTCCGGGTCCGCGCGCTGTTGCCTCGATGACGCTCGAGGTGATCGAGGAAGTCGCCGACACACGCGGCATCGAGGTCGTTGAACTCCAGCCTGGAAGGCTCTGTGTCATGCCGCGCGGCGGCGAAGACCAGCATCAGTCGCAGGGTGTCCCGATAGGCGGCGAGCGTATGCGGGCTGGCTTGCCGCTGCCGGATCAGGCGGTCGGTGAAGAACGCCTGCAAGGTCGCGCTGAGGGCGGTCATGCGCCGCCTCCGATCCGTCGTTCCAGACGATCACCGGCCAGTTGCAGCAATTCCGGAGCCGCCGAGAGATACCAGTACGTCTTGCCCGGATCGACGTGACCGAGATAGGTCGACAGTAGGGCAAGCCGGCGCCCCGGGTCGCCGCCGTCGCGATAAGCATCAAGAAGCGTGCGAACGGCAAACGCGTGCCGCAGGTCGTGGAGCCGTGGTCGGCAACCTGCCGAGCGCGGGGCGATGCCGACGCGACAGACGAGCTTCTGGAACATGTTTTGAACGTTCACATAGAGCAGCCTGGTGCCGGCCGGCGAGACGAACAGGGCGGGCGTGTTCGGCGGCCGGCGGGGTTGATCGCGCCGGCGCAGATAATTGCCGAGGGCCGCAACAGTGCTCGGATGTAACGCCAACTCGCGGGATTTTCCGGACTTTCCGCGCCGAATGGTGAGGCCGCCGCCGACCGCATCGAAGTCGTCGCGGTCCAGGCCGATCGCTTCTCCAACCCGCATTCCGGTCACGGCCAGCAAGCCGATCAGGGTCCGGTAGGTTGCTTCCCGATGCGGCGTGCGCAAGGCCGCGGTTGCCGTCATCAAGGCGATGACGTCCTCCTGCGAATAGAGGTAGGGCGTCGCTCGGCAAGATCGTCCCGGCAGCAGATCACACGGCGGCACCTCGGTTGCCGGCTCGATCCCGCGCAGATGGATCGCAAAGCGGCGAACGACGGAAAGTCGCGCCGACATCCAGCTTCGATCGGCGCCTGCCGGCAGCATCGCCCAAGCGAGGGCCGTCTTGGTGGTCAGGTGGTCTTCGCCCTGCGCCTCGAGATAGGTGAGGAACTGGGCAAGAAGCTTCTCGGACCGAACAAGCGTGTAGCCGAGGGCGCGACGCATGGCCAGGTAATCGGCCAGGGCCTGGCGAAGGGCGCTCATGCCACCTCTCCCGGCCAAGGGCGGGCGATCGTTCGCAGGGCTTCGCGATCAACCTTGGCATAGATCGCCGTTGTCAGGGCGCGGCGATGACGCAGGACCTGCCCGACCTCCGGTAGCGACGCGCCGGCGCGCAACATCGCCGACGCCGCCGTATGGCGCAGGCGGTGGGCGTGGATCCGGCCGAGCCCGGTGCGGCAACCGGCGGCGGCCACGATTTGCGACACGCCAGCGCTTGTGAGGGCATTATGAGGCGCCCTGACGCGCACAAATACTGTCCGGCCCTGGGCGGTCCGGGGACGGCCGTGGCGCAGATAGGCCGCCACCGCTTCGCCGACATCGGCCGGCAAGGGAAGGTGTTCGATGCAGTTTCCTTTGCCCCGTACGAGGATCTCACCGGTCCGCCAATCCAGGTCGTCAAGCTTGAGCTTGGCGACTTCCCCCGCCCGCAAGCCGAGACGAACCAACATGGTCAGGACCGCGAAGTCGCGGCAGCCGTTCGACGTATCGCGGCCGCAGGACGTCAGCAGGCGCTGAACCAGGTCGCAATCCAGTCCCTTTGGCAACCCAGCCAATCGCCGACCGGCGACCGAGGGCACGCAAGCGGCAAGAGATTGCGCGATGAGACCCTCGACATGAAGGAACGTGAGCAGCGACCGCAGCGCCGTTACAGTCAGGCTTGCCGCGCCGCGGCTCAGCTGAGGGCAACGTGCCACGACAAAGGTGACGACGTCGGTCGCGGCCAAACCCGCAAGGTCCAGGGCACGCCCGTCGGACGACAATCGATGACGCAGAAAGGGGCGCACCATCCGGGCATAGACATCGGCGGTCGCTTTCCCCAAACCGCGCTCAATCGCCAGATAGCGTTGGTATCGTTCCAGCAGCTCATCTGCCGGATCGTCGGGTGCACGGGGCGACGGCAGCACCACGCCGCGAGACTGCAAATAGGCCAACAGGGGCTGCAATGCTTTGATCGAGCGGAGCTGCGGGCCAGCGGCACGACGGGTACGGACGAACCGATCGACCTCGCTCGCACCCAGTCCCTCCACATCCATGCCTTCCAATGCGAGCCAGCGGCTCAATCGCGCCACCAGCCGCATCTGCTCGCGAGCGGAAAGCGGCGTATAGCCTTGTCGGGCGAGTTCGCCGGCAAACCCAGCCGCAAACGGGCAAGCGGGCCCTGGACGCGAACGCGAAACGGATCGATTGACATGAAAGCATCCCCTTCTTTGGAAACAAGAAGAGGAGTTTGCACGATCCGTCAGACCGCCGGTGATTATGCCGACCTCATCGCAGCGATCACCGCCTCCGAAGCCGACATCCACCCCCAAGGTCGGCATAATCCGGACATCGGCATAATGGACGTTGGACGAACCCGCTTCGCGGGAAAGTCTTGCTCGGAGGTCATTGATCCGGTGCAGGCGAGGCATCCTGGCATGATTGGCCGGACGTAATCGGCCGGGTTCATAGGGGCTTGCTTCAGGCAAGGTGACGCTGCTGCCCACGCGCAGCGTCACCTCTATGCCAAGGAGCCGTTTAATGACCCCGCTTCGGTTACGCATGATAAACGACATGCAAGTCCGCAATCTGTCGCCGCATACGCAGGACTCGTATCTGCTGCAGGTTTCGCAGTTTGCCCGCCATTTCGCGAAGTCGCCGGCCTTGCTTGGGCCGGAAGATGTCCGCACCTATCAGATCTATCTGACGAATGAGAAGAAGCTCGCGCCGAAGTCGGTACACGTGGCCGTTTCGGCGCTGCGTTTCCTGTACCGCGTCACACTCGGCTTCGAATGGGATTACGATCTCATCATTCCGTGCCCCAGGGTGCCGAAGACGCTCGCGGTCATCCTCAGCCCCGAAGAGGTGCTGCAATTCCTCGGCTGTGTGGAAAGCCTGAAGCATCAGACGATCCTGACGACATGCTACGCCGCCGGTCTGCGCATTTCCGAAGCGATACACCTGAGACCGGAGGCCATCGACCGACAGCGGATGGTGCTGCGCGTCGATCAGGGCAAGGGGCAGAAGGACCGTTACGTCATGCTCTCGGCGCGCTTGCTGGAGACGCTGACGGACTATTGGCGTGCCGTCCGGCCGAAGACGTGGATGTTTCCCGGCGCCATCCCCAACGAACCGATATCGATCAACGCGGTGCAGAACGCCTGCGGCAAGGCGCACCGGCTGTCGGGCCTGGGCAAGCCCGTGACGCCGCATTCGTTGCGGCACGCCTTTGCCTGCCACCTACTTGAGGCCGGCACCGATATCCGTACCATCCAGCTTTTGCTCGGCCATCGCAGCCTGTCGACCACCTCGCAATATCTGCGGATCGCAACCAGCAAGGTCTGCGCGGCGACGAGTCCGCTGGAGTTGTTGCCACGGCCAGTCCCGAAGGCGGCGCCACCGCTACCACCTGAACATTTCTGACGGTCGCCCCATGGGGCGATCTGGTCCGGAGGTGGCGGATGTATTCCGCCGCTATGGTGCTGCTTGGCGTGAGCAGCACGGCGCGTCGCTGTCGACCGAACGGCGTGCAGCCATGACGGCCATCGAGCGCTGCCGCACGGCGGCGCTCGGTGGCCATGTCGAACAATGCGACCGCTGCGGTGAGCGGCGGATCGCCTACAACAGCTGCCGTTCGCGCAACTGCCCCAAATGCCAGTCCCTGGCGCGTGCGGATTGGATCGAAGCGCGGCGGGCGGAGCTTCTCGACACGCAATATTTTCATGTCGTCTTCACCGTACCCGACGAGATCGCAGCGATCGCCTTCCAGAATCCCGCTACGGTCTACGACATCCTGTTCCGCGCGACCGCCGAGACGCTGCGCACAATCGCTGCGGATCCCCAGCATCTCGGTGCTCAGATCGGGTTCTTCGCGGTGCTTCACACCTGGGGACAAAACCTCTCCCATCACCCCCATCTCCACTGCGTCGTTCCGGGTGGCGGGCTGTCGCCGGACGGAAGCCGGTGGATAGAATGCCGTCCCCGCTTCTTCCTTCCGGTGGCTGTGCTCTCGCGGCTGTTTCGTCGGCTGTTCCTGGAAGACCTGCAGAAAGCCTTCACAGCCGGCAAGCTACGCTTCTTCTCGTCGCTGGCAGGGCTCAGCGACGCCGC
This sequence comes from Mesorhizobium sp. M1E.F.Ca.ET.063.01.1.1, assembly GCF_003998155.1. NCBI lineage: Bacteria > Pseudomonadati > Pseudomonadota > Alphaproteobacteria > Hyphomicrobiales > Phyllobacteriaceae > Mesorhizobium > Mesorhizobium sp. M1E.F.Ca.ET.063.01.1.1. The sequence goes on along the minus strand of NZ_RZSC01000111.1, from coordinate 6,698 downwards.
TGCATTCCGGCGTCATCTGGATCGGGTGCGCCACATCAACTGGGTGGTCTTCGCCAAGGCCCCCTTTGCCGGCGCCGAGCAGGTGCTGAACTATGTTGGACGCTACACGCACCGTGTAGCGATCGCCAACAGTCGCATCGTCGACATCGAAGATGGCAAGGTCCGTTTTCGGTGGAAAGACTATCGTGACGGCGATCGGCAAAAGGTGATGACGCTGGAGACCGGGGAGTTCATTCGACGCTTCCTGGTCCACGTCCTGCCCGACGGGTTCAAACGCATTCGCTATTATGGGCTCCTGGGTAACCGTCATCGCAAGGAGAAGCTTGCCCGTTGCCGCGAACTGCTTGGAATGGCGCGCGCCGATGTACAGGCGGAACCGAAAGACAGCGCCGATTATCACGACAAGGTCGAGAAGCTGACCGGGGTTTCCCTGCGTGAGTGCCCGAGCTGCCGCAAGGGGCGGATGGTCTGCGTCGAGGTCCTGGTGCCGTCTTCATCGAAGGCCGTGATATTTTCGGATACGTCATGACGAGCGGCTGCACGCAACGCCATGCTGCCTGTCGCGTCAGGCAACGGGGACCCTGTTGCCGGGCTTCCGGAATTGACCGATCGACGCTTCGTGCTTCCCGCCCTTGCGCGTCACGACAACATGCTTTGACGTGGATCTTTCGTCCTGGTGCCGCGCTTGACTACGTCCCTCGGCCAAATCAGCGCCGGCATGCGCAGGGACACAGCATTCAAAACCCATAGCAGCAACGTCGCGCCCTGCGGCTTCGTCCAACACGTTTTTAGCTTACCGGCGCAGCCAATGTAGGCGCTTGAATGGCAGGCGGCCGCTACAGCGCCGCCAACCTAAAAACGCTCTTTATTATGCCGACGTCGGCATAACGTCCACTTCATGAGGAACGTGCTGGCGCATGCCGGCAAGAGCGGCCGCCGTGTCGTCTCGGCCTTCATCGCCACCGCCTTCGCCCAGGAGACGCCCGAGACCGCGAGCCTTCAATGGCGCGCCGTCGCCGACCAGATCCGGCCGAAGGTGCCGAAGCTGGCGACAATCATGGACGACGCCGAGCCCGACGTGCTTGCCTACATGACTTTCCCCAAGGAGCACCGCGCCAAGCTGCACTCGACCAACCCGATCGAGCGCCTCAACGGCGAGATCAAGCGGCGCACCGAGGTCGTCGGCATCTTCCCAAATGATGACGCCATCGTCCGCCTGGTTGGCGCGATCCTGCTCGAACAGAACGACGAATGGGCCGTGCAGCGCGCCAGATACATGACGCTGGAAACCATCAGCCAAATGAGCGATGATCCGCTCATCAGCCTGCCAGCCGTGGCGCGCTGATCATCCCGGCCCCATGCCGGAGAGCGCGGCGACCAAGCCGTCAGCTACACCACTTCCAGGGACACGATCGCCGGCCGCTTCGACGGTTAGGTCCCGATAGATTCACACAGTGGCCTAAACCAAGCAACCCAAGTGAAAGCCAAGGGTTGATCGTACTGGACGCGGAGTTGGGATCGTCGTGACCCAGCAGTACGCCAGCAAGCCAGAAACGTCCGGTTGACACATTTTGGCAGACAAAATCGGCTCGAGCGCCTCATTCGGACCGCTAACCGCGCAATGTTCGCGCCAGGGCAAGTATCTGCGGCCCGGTTATGGGCTCGTTAGCCGAGCTCTCCCCGATTGGATGTGACGCAAAACGCGCGACCACCATCTCTGCTTTGGGCGCAATGTGCAGTCGCTGTCCCTTCAGTCCTCGAGCTTCGAAACCGTCCACTTCGTTGTGCGTCAGCCACCATTGACTGCGGTACGAAAACTCACGCGGTTGGCTCACGTCGGACCTCGCATCGCCGCCGCTTCGTATGTCGTGTATGGCCGTTGCTGGGATCACTTGCTTTCCATCCCATTCGCCTTCTCGTCTCATCAGTTCGCCAAAACGCGCAAGGTCACGCAAAGTGCACGACAGCCCGGCACCAGAGACAGTCATTCCGGCGGGGTCTACGAACAGGTAGCCATCCTCTTCGCAGCCAATCGGCCCCCAAATGCGTTCCTCGAGCAGTTGCGCGAAGGATCGACCTGTGACACGTGCCATTACCCAGGACATCACTTCGGTATCTACGATCTTGTAGGCGAACGCTTCGCCATGTTCGGCCACCTTGGTCAAAGTGCGCAAGTACTCGGTGATCGTCCGTGGCCCTTTCACATCTTTGGTTCGCGGGCGCCACCCGCAAGCCCGGGAAAATTGCCAAATGCCCGAGTATGGATCGTCGTAGTCGACAGTGAAGGACACGCCAGTGCGCATATCCATGACTTGGCGAAAAGTCGCGTCCTCAAACGCGGTTCCGCGAAGCTCAGGTAGATAATGCCCAACTGTTTTTTTGTCGTCGAGCACACCCTCCTGAACGAGTGCAGCCGCAAGCGTTCCCGCATATGACTTAGTGACTGAGTGGCATGCATGTGGCAGATGCCGCTCAAGGGCGCCAAAGTAGCGTTCATACACTATCCGGCCCCGGTGCATGACGATGATCCCGTCCGTGTAAGTCTCATAGAGCGCCTCGTCGAATCGACGCTCTCGTCCGTCTAGGTCGATAAACTCGAGAGAGTCGATTTCCGGTGCTTGGTCTTGGCTTTGGAAATGTGACACTCCTCCACGGCCTCGCCATACGTTCACCGTAGGCAACAGTTCGCGCATGTGAGAGAGGGACCATCTGAGCTGCGGAAACTCCAGAAAATTGTCGCTTTCAAACGTAACGCGCTTCTCAACCGGCGGCGGCGATCCGCACATCCAACCCTGTTCTGAAGGGTCGGATACCCAGCCATCCAAATAGTGGTGTCCTTTGAATTCGCGCGTGTTGAGGGGAGTTGCTAGATTAGACATGTCAATATCTCTATCTCTGATACCATTCCAAAAGTCGCCCTCCGGCGACTGGGTGCCCCGCTTTCAAGTAGTGGACTGTGCGAGCGGGGGCCGGCCAAGGTCCTCCGAGACGACGGAGCCGTTCAGGCCGCTATGCCATGTTTGAATCGTAGGCGGACTATCGCTCTCCGACGAACCATCCTCCCCTAGCAACCTCGCAGCTCCCCAAAGGCTTAAGGCCGGAATGTGAGTTCCAGAATCCGGCAGGCTTTGAGCTATCTTGTTTCTGCGCGGGTTGCTCCCTGCACGTCGTCAAGCGGCCAAATGGGACGGCGGACATGGCGATAAACCGCTTTGGATATTGCCTCAGATCCTATCATTCCACCGCTGTCCACCATGAGCACCTCGCGAGCAATTGGCTCGAATGCCGCCCGGAAATGATGAGAGGACTTCAGCGCGATGGTCGCGCAGTGAAGTGGGTCAATGCCGAGAGAGGTGAGTTGGGCGAGATCGGCCCCTTGGGCATTGCGCGAGATGACAACAATTTCGATCCCGCCGACACGGATCATCATGCTAGGTCCAAAGCTGTTCCAGATCCCACCCCCAAGGTACGAAGGCCCATAGCACCTAAAATGGCCGTCAGTTATTGTTACAACCGCTGCCTCCACTTCGAGAGGCCCTCCTCCCTTTTCCGGATCGTGCTTACCGCCCAAAAGGATCCGCCCCCTATTTCCGACTCCAATCATGATGCCAGCCTGTACGGCCTCTGGATCAAATATCGCGTGGAAGGCTGCATTCTGGAGGTCAGCCGCGATCATCGCACGCAGCAGTTCCGTGGCATCACCGTAGGCTCCGCCGCCGGGATTATCGCTGGTATCAGCGAGCACCAGAGGCTTTTCAGCATGCAGCTCGCCGGATTTGGCGTACTCCGCCGCTTGAATGGCGTTGGCTGCTGCCCACGGGGCGGAGAGAAACCCACGCGTTTCCCATGCGTAATCCATGAAGTCCTCGGCGATACGCTGCGCTGCCGCGGTGTCGCCATCTGCAGTCACGGTGACGCTCGGCCCAACATCATAAATGTCGCTAAGTTCAAATCCCGCGCACACGCTAACCACGAGTGCCTTTCCAGAGGCCTCCAGGTCATTGCCCCGATTGATCAGCTCGCACATCGGGCCCACTTGGGTCCGCCCGCCGTCGAGGCCATATAACATCGGCCGTTTAGCAATGACCGTTCGGGGATTTATCTCCCCGCGAAGGGCACGGTCGAGCAGTTCGGCCCCCTGCCACGCACGTTCATAATAGTCTATATGAGGATACGTGCGCACGGCGATCAACGCCGACGCATTTGCCGCCATCTTTTCGGTAACGTTAGCGTGCAGGTCGAGCGTGGCGATGATTGGAGCGTCAGGTCCGAGCATAGCTCGCAAGCGAGCGAGGATTTCCCCTTCCGGGTCTTCGTAGCCCTCTGCGACCATTGCGCCATGCAACTCGAACAGCGCCCCGTGGCAGCACTTGGCCCCTGCGAGGAACCAATCAGATATTTGCTCAAAAGTCTCCTTTGTGAGGGGGCCTCCAGGATTCGCACGGGCGATGAGGGGATGAGACAGCGCCCAGCCGAACTTCTCTGCCGCCTCAAAAACTGCACCCAGCGTAGTGCGCGTGCCACGGACAGCTGACGGAATCTCGTTGCCCTTCAGCAATCCCATGGCTTGGAAATGCTCGAGCGTAGTCGGCAGTTTGTTGAAGGTGTTTGTCTCTTGCCAGAATTGGCCGGTGAGGATGCGGTGGCTCATAAAGCCCTCTTTTGAAAATTGCGCGGGAACCGCAGGTTTGGAGATAGTCATTGGTAGCGTGATAGAGCGGACGGTGCGAGGCAATCTGCCTTTGTTGCTGCAATGTAGACAACAATGCCTGGCGGGTTTGAAATGAAAACTCCATGTGGGGCCAATGTGGACGAATTACTCAGGTATTGGTTTACGGGTTCTCGGAGCGATTTCTATGTGATTCATAGGTTGCCGACTGATTTGGAGGTCGGCATGTGCACCGAGATGGCGGATACGGATTTGGCGAACGCGCTGGAAGTGTTCCGCGCGTCGCTGCCACGGCGCGGCGCCAAGGGCCGGGATGATCGGCTATTTCTGGAAGCTACTGCATTATTTCTCGGTTCACAACATCACCTGGCGGCGCTGCCGGAGCGCTTCGGCAAGTGGAACAGCGTGTGGAAGCGCTTCGACCGGCTGAGCAAGGCCGGCGTCTTCGAGACCTTCTTCGACCATCTCGCGGCGCTCTCGTCCTCAGCACATCTGGTGCAGATGTTCGATTCGACGGTGGTCCGCGCCCATGTCTCGGCAGCGGGCGCAAAAGTGGGCAGGAAAATCAGGCGCTCGGTCGCTCGCGAGGCGGCTTCTCGACCAAAATCCACCTGAAGACGGATTTCGACGGCATCCCATCGCCTTCGACTGACCGGTGGCGAGAAGGCTGATGCGCCGCACTTTTCCATCCTGCTCGGGCTCGGCCCCGATATCGACCCGCGTGCCGTCATCGGCGACAAGGGCTATGCCAGCAAGGCCAACCGGCAAGCGGCACGGGATCGCGGCGCAATTCCCGTCCTCCCCGCATAAGGGCAACGAAAAGGACCCGCCGGCATTCTTCGCAAAAGCGCTATACCAGCGCCGAGCCCCGCATCGAACAGGCCGTCGGCAAGATCAAGCGCTTCAAACGCATTGCCCTACGCTGCGAAAAGACAAAGCGAAACTTCGCATCCATCGTCGCACTCGCCGCTGGCTTCATCTTGCTCAAATCCGCCCACAGCCCTAGAGCTAAGCGAAGTGAGCCCCGATCCAAGGCTTCGTCCGACAGTTCGTGCCGAAGGAGGTCCATTGAGCGAATGCCGTAGCCGGGTTTAACGGATCTATTGCTGCACGACAGGCCGAGATGATAGGCTCGCGGGAAGGTTGGCGACCAGGACGGTCCAGCGCTAGTTTGAAGGTGGAGAACATTCCATGAGGGCAGTGCTGGTCTGTATAGACTTGTAATTTGAAGAAACCCCATATTTTTTTGGGCTGGACACTCAAACGGTGATGACATCTGGGCGCCGGGTGTATGGCAGTATCGCAGCCAGTACTCTTATAGATCAAAAATTAAGCTCCCGGCCGACCGCGCCAAAGGCCTCGAGCGCCCGATCGATGTCGGCGCTGGAATGGGCCGCCGACATCTGCGTGCGAATGCGCGCCTGGCCCTTCGGCACCACCGGAAACGAAAAACCGATGACGTAGATGCCAGGCTTCAGCATGCGCGCCGCCATCTCCTGCGCAAGAGCGGCGTCGCCCAGCATCACCGGGATGATCGGATGATCCGCACCGGCAAGCGTAAAGCCGAGCTTGCCCATCTGCGACCGGAAGCGTTGCGCATTGTCATTCAGGCGCTGGCGCAGTCGCATCGCCAATGCGGATCAGTTCGAACACCTTGAGCGAGGCGCCAGCGATCGCCGGCATCACCGTGTTGGAAAAGAGATAGGGCCGCGAGCGCTGGCGTAGCAAGTCGATCACTTGGCGCTTGCCCGACGTGTAGCCGCCGGACGCGCCGCCCAGCGCCTTGCCGAGCATGCCGGTGATGATGTCCACCCTGACCTCGACGCCGCAACGCTCGGCCGAGCCGCGGCCGTTATTCCCGACGAAGCCGACCGCATGGCTGTCGGCCGATGTGAAAGCGATCGGCCGGGCGGGCCTGAAGCTCGGCCTCAGCACCCACGACGACGCCGAGCTGGAAACCGCCCTGCAAGCCGAACCGGACTATGTCGCGCTCGGCCCGATCTATCCGACGATCCTCAAGGCGATGAAA
>NZ_RZSC01001119.1:0-1385 GCF_003998155.1 Mesorhizobium sp. M1E.F.Ca.ET.063.01.1.1 | reverse complement strand
TCCTTCGCGCTCGCCGGCGCCGGCGAGCGCGAAGGAGACAGCGGGTCCACCGCCGAGCGGCGGTTCCTCGGCACGCGCGATCCACTCGCCGCCAGCGGCAAAGATCAACACCAGAAGCAGCGCCGGCAGCGCGTAGCCGAAGTCGCGGTCGATATCGCCGAAGGTGAGCCAGAGCGCGGTCAGCACGACCAGCGGCGCGATCACGCCCCATGCCGCCCAGGACGCCGCGTGGACGGGTGCCGCGGCGGCGAAGCGGCGCGCGGCCCAGAAGCCGGCGGCAATGAAGACGATGGCGAGCGCGACGCCGATGCGGAAGGTCAGCGCATCGGATGCCGCCAGCGGTTCGGCGCCCAGGCCGACATCCAGCGCATCGGCGCCGATGGTGGCGGGCGGGACGATGCCGAGATAGATCAGCACCGTCGCCAGGCCGGCGGCGAAAACCAGCGGCAGTGCGCGGGGGCGGTAGAGCGCCACCGCCACAAGGGCAGCGAGCAGCACCGCGCCATGCAAGGCATCGCCCGCCTTGGCAAAGACCGGATCGACCGACAGGCCGAGCGCAGTAAGCGCAACGAAAAAGCCGGGCACGATCGACGGCCAGTCGAAGCCGGATTCCGCCTCGTCGCGGCCAGTAATCAAGAAAAGACCGAGCCAGACGAAGGCGAGCACGGCGAGCGTGGCAAGGCTGATGAACATCACGGCGGCAAGGTTCACCTCAGGGGCATCGGTCATATAGAGGGTGGTCCAGATGCCGCAGCCGGCGAAAGCCGCCGCGACGAGCGCCTTCCAGTCGCGGATGCGGGCGATTGCCGCCGTCGCGGCAAGCACGATCGCCAGATAGACGAACAGCGCCCAAGGGTTGGGCGCCTCGGAGGCGACGAGTGCCGGCGTGACCATGGCGCCGACAAGGCCGATGCCGGCCAGCGCCAGGCCGTGGACCAGCGATACCGCGATTGTCGCAATGCCGATGGCGCCGAGCAGCGTGAAGGCGAGCGCCGGACCGATGAAGCCATAGATGCCATGCGCGGCATAGACGGTGCCGAACAGAATGAAGGCGCCGGCCGCCGTCAGGATCGCCGGGATATAGGCGCCGGCCGCGCCCTGCACCGGCACCCTGAAGCCGGTGCGGCGGATGAACTCGGCGCCGGCGACCAGCACCAGGCCGAGGATGCCGGCCATGGCGAGGCGCACGCCGGGGCCGAAAATGCCGGCCTCGATGGTGTAGCGGATCAGGAACAGCCCGCCCAGCGCCAGCGCGATGCCACCGACCCAGACCGCCCAGCGCGTGCCGAGCGCCGTCTCGACATCGCGCGCGGCCCTTGCGGGCGCAGCCGCCTCGGCCGGCGCGGCAGGTTGCGCCACTTCGGCTGGCGTGGCAGGCTCGGACA
>NZ_RZSC01001118.1:0-1388 GCF_003998155.1 Mesorhizobium sp. M1E.F.Ca.ET.063.01.1.1 | reverse complement strand
ACATCGTAGCATTCGAACTCGAAGCGCGTGCCGCAGCCTTTGCCGAGCTTGTCCAGGATCGACTCCATGTCGGCGAAGGTGTTCTTGAAGATCGTGTCGCGGGTGGCCTCGAGCAGCTTCGGCTCCCACTCGTGTTGCCATTCGCGCGGCCGGTCGAGCATCGGGAAAAGACCGAAATTCATCGAGCCCATATTGAGCGAGCACATTTCGGGCTGCGCCCGGAGCGGCGCCGCCAGCCGCTGGTCGAGCGTCATCAGCGAGGAGCCGCCGGTGGTGATGTTGATCACCGCATCGGTCGCCTGCTTGATGCGCGGCAGGAACTGCATGAACACGTCCGGATCGGCCGTCGGCCTGCCGTCCTTCGGGTCGCGGGCGTGCAGGTGCAGGATCGAGGCGCCGGCTTCGGCCGCGGCGATGGCGTCGGTCGCGATCTGGTCTGGCGTCACCGGCAGATGCGGCGACATCGACGGCGTGTGCACCGATCCGGTGACGGCGCAGGTGATGATGACTTTCCTGGGCGCCATTGTCGTCCCTCAGCCTTCCACCGGCAGGTCGAGTTCGGTGGCGAGCGCCGCAAGCGAGTCGCCGATGATGGCGATCATCTCGCCGATCTGCTCGCGCGTGATGATCATCGGCGGCGCCACCATGAAATTGTCGCCGTCGACGCCGCCCTTGACCCTGCGGCCATAGATGATCAGGCCGCGCGCATAGGCGAGGTCGAGCAGGCGCTGCGTCGCCTTGCGGGCGGGATCGATGGGCCTCAGCGTCTCCGGATCGGCGACCATTTCCACACCGAGGAGCAAGCCCTTGCCACGCACGTCGGCCATGAAGGGGAAGCGCTTTTGCAATTCCTTCAATTCGCCGATCAGCACGTCGCCCATGGCGGCAGCGTTGGCGATCAGATCGAGGCGGTCCATTTCGCCGAGCACCGCAAGCCCTGCCGCGCAGGCCAGCGGATTACCCGCATAGGTGTGGCCATGCTGGAAGCCGCCGGCAGCCAGCAGCGGCTCGACCAGGCGCATCGGAGCCGCCAGCGCGCCGAGCGGCGCATAGCCCGAGCCCAGCCCCTTTGACAGCGCGACGATGTCCGGCTTGCAGTTCCAGTGGTCACCGCCCAGGAATTTGCCGGTGCGGCCGGAGCCGCACATCACTTCGTCATGAATGAGAAGAATGCCGTAGCGGTCGCAGATTTCACGGATGCGCGGCTAGTAGCTGTCGGGCGCTACAAGGGCTGCCGTGGCTGCGCCGCCGATCGGCTCCATGATGAAGGCTAAAACGCTTTCCGGCCCTTCGGCGAGGATCTTCTCCTCGAGCATGTCGGCGTAGCGGATGCCGCGCTGTTCCATGGAAAGGTTGTCACGGTCGCGCCAGGCGGTCGGTGCGGGGAT
>NZ_RZSC01001117.1:0-1388 GCF_003998155.1 Mesorhizobium sp. M1E.F.Ca.ET.063.01.1.1 | reverse complement strand
GTGTAGGAATCATCGAATCGAGAGGGCAGGGCGGGCGGAGCGCAGCGGAGGAACAGGAGCATGTAGTTCTGCTCCACCAGGCGACGCACGACGTGCTGACCGGCCTGCAGAATCGGCGGCGGTTCGGCGAGCGGCTGCAGCAGGCACTGGCTGCCGTCGGCGGACCAAAGCCGAAAGCCGCGCTGCTGCAAATCGACCTTGACGATTTCAAAGCGGTCAACGACACGCTCGGCCATGGCGCGGGCGACACGCTTCTTCAACTCGCGGCAGGCCGAATCCGCGACGCGCTGCAGGAGGGCGAATCCGCGTACCGCTATGCCGGCGATGAGTTCGCCGTCATCCAATTGGCAAAGGAGCAGCCCGCGGAAGCGGAGCGCCTTGCCGGATCGCTCGTCGATGCGTTCAAGGAGCCGTTCGTCATCAACGACATCCCCGTGTTCGTTGGCTCCAGTATCGGAATTGCGTTCGCGCCGGAGCACGGGACCGATGGCGAGCAGCTGATGAAAGCCGCCGACATTGCCCTTTATGCAGCCAAGACGGATGGACGCGGCTGCGCTCGAATCTTCAACCGTGCGATGCTGCTCTTGCTCGAGCAACGCGAGAATCTGAGGCGTAGTCTTCGAACCGCGCTGAAGCGCGGAGAGCTCTATCTGGAATATCAGCCGCTCATTCGGCCTCCTTCGTCGGTGGTCGGTTTCGAAGCTTTATTGCGGTGGCGGCACCCCGAGATCGGAATCATTCCTCCCAGCGTGTTCATACCGATCGCCGAAGCCGACGGTCTGATGGACGAGATTGGACGATGGGTGCTCGATGAAGCCTGTCGCCAGGCATTGACGTGGCCTTCCTCGCTGACAGTCGCGGTCAACCTGTCGCCGGCTCAGTTCCTTAGCGGTTCGCTGACGGACACGGTCGCTGAGATCATCGATGAAGTTGGAATCCGGGCCGAACGACTTGAACTTGAGATAACCGAGACGGTTCTTCTCGAGAAGACGATCGACAATATCGATACACTAAATACTCTCAATGTCTTGGGAATACGCATTTCGCTGGACGATTTTGGAACGCATTATTCATCTTTAAGCTACCTGAAGAATTTCCCCTTCGATACGTTGAAGATAGACCAGTACTTTATTACTGACCTAGAGACTGATTCCAAAGGCCAAACGATCGTGCGATCGATCATAAATCTGGCGCACGGCCTGGGAATGAGCGTCACTGCCGAGGGCGTCGAGACGTCGGCGCAGGCACGGTGGCTGATCAAGGAAAACTGCGATTGCCTGCAGGGAAATTTCCTGGGACAGCCGCTCGGAATCGAGGCAATTGGCGATTTCATCAATCGGGTCCCGCGGAGGGTGGGACGAGCAATGGAGGAACAAACGGGGCGGGCT
>NZ_RZSC01001116.1:0-1394 GCF_003998155.1 Mesorhizobium sp. M1E.F.Ca.ET.063.01.1.1 | reverse complement strand
GATATCGTGCCTTTCGGGGTGGTGACCCTCACCTTTCCTCCGCTGGCGGCCACGGCCGGCGCGCATCTGTTCGAGCGGACGCCCTCGACCGGCATCGCCGCCAGCGGAGGAAAGGTGAGGGTCACCACCCCGAAAGGCACGATATCAGCCGAGAAATGCCTGATCGCGGTCAACGCCTATGGCGGCAAGCTGGAGCCGGTAAGCGCCGCCCACATCATGCCGATCGGCTCCTTCATCGGCGCCACCGTGCCGCTCGGATCGTCCTCCAATGTTCTACCGGGAGGCGAGTCGGTGGACGATTCCCGCTTCGTCGTGCGCTATTTCCGCAGGTCGAAGGACGGCAGGCTTTTGTTCGGCGGCCGCGAGGTCTACGCCGTCAACGATCCGAAGGACATCCATATCCACATCCGCCGGCAGATCGCCGAGCTCTATCCGGCGCTCAAGGATGTCGAGATCACCCATGGCTGGGGCGGCTATGTCGGCATCACCATGCCGAGAAAACCCTTCGTGCGCGAGGTGATGCCGAACGTGATTTCCGTAGGCGGCTATTCCGGACACGGCGTCATGCTGTCGAACTTCTTCGGCAAACTTTACGCAGAGACGGTCGCCGGCAACCGCGACAGGCTGAAACTGATCGAAGATCTGAAGATTCCCGCTTTCCCGGGGGGCCGTCGTTTTCGCGCGCCACTGCTGTTCCTGGCGCTCAACTGGTTCGCGTTACGCGACCGGATTTGAGGGTCGAGCATCCCGGTGGAAGTGCTTGATTCGATGGAGAGCGCGTCTCCGCAGCACGTTGCAGAATCGTTAACAAATGCAGGAAATTTCGTAAAAAGGCGCACTCATGCCACAATCGCCGGCAAGAGATGCCGGTTCTGGGCGATAAAACGGGGATTTGCGCGGGCCTGCCCGCTGGAATTTCGGGACCGATGCCGATCAACCGCGACATGTCGCGGCAAGATCGAAAGAACGTCGGCCCGGTTGTTGGAGGTGGTCTAAGTGTATGAGCCCTTCAGTTTCGGCGCGCCGGAACGACGGCGCTTTGCAGTGCAGTTCGGCTATGACATGCGGCCTTCGCTCTGGCAGAGCCTGCAGTCGAACGCGCATCTGGTGATCGCGGCCGTCGGTACCGTGGCGCTGCTCGGCGTGGCGGGGGTGGCGCTTTGGCTGGCCCTGCCAGCCAATGAACGGCAGGCGATCGCAAGCGCGGAGCAGAGCGTGCCCGCGATTCCGGTCAAGACGACGAAGATCGCTCCGGCCGCGGCGAGCGCTGTCAGTGTCGCCGCCGCGCCGCAAGCCGAGCCCAAGGCAGACGCGGTTTCGCCTGTCGCCGCCACGCGCAAAGCCGCCATCCCGGCGCTGGCATCGAACAGCCCGCGCTGGACTGCCCCGGCTGC
>NZ_RZSC01001115.1:0-1400 GCF_003998155.1 Mesorhizobium sp. M1E.F.Ca.ET.063.01.1.1 | reverse complement strand
GTCCGGTGGGTTTCGCCAGCACCCTCGCCGCGCGACGCCAGCCACGGCGACCTTGCCACCAATGCGGCGATGGTGCTGGCGAAACCCACCGGACAGAACCCGCGCGCTCTTGCCGAGAAGCTGGTCGAGGTGCTGCGCGCCGATGCCGATATCGCGTCCGCCGACGTCGCCGGGCCGGGCTTCGTCAATCTCAGGCTGAAGGACGGGTTCTGGCAGGCGCATCTGGCGGCGCTGCTCGGTGAGGGCCGCAACTATGGCCGCTCGAAGATCGGCGGCGGCCGCAAGGCCAATGTCGAATATGTCTCGGCCAATCCGACCGGTCCGATGCATGTCGGGCATTGCCGCGGCGCCGTCGTCGGCGACACTTTGGCCAATCTGATGGCCTTCGCCGGCTACGACGTGACCAAGGAATATGTCATCAACGACGCCGGCTCGCAGATCGACGTGCTGGGACGCTCGGCCATGCTGCGCTATCGCGAGGCGCTTGGCCAAGACATCGGCGAGATCCCGCCGGGCCTCTATCCGGGTGACTATCTGGTCCCGGTCGGCCAGGCGCTGGCCAAAGAATTCGGCCGCAGCCTGCTGGAGATGCCGGAAGAGGAAGCGCTGGCGATCGCCAAGGACCGCACGGTCGACGCCATGATGGCGATGATCCGCGAGGACCTGGCGCTGCTCAACGTGCATCACGACGTGTTCTTCTCCGAGCGCACGCTGCATGCCGACAATGCCAAGAAGATCCGGGCGGCGATCGCCGACCTGACGCTCAAGGGCCATATCTACAAGGGCAAGCTGCCGCCGCCGAAGGGCGAGAAGCCGGACGACTGGGAAGACCGTGAGCAGACGCTGTTCCGCTCGACCGCCGTCGGCGACGATATGGACCGCGCGCTGGTCAAGTCCGACGGCTCGTTCACCTATTTCGCCGCCGACGTCGCCTATCTCAAGGACAAGGTCGAGCGCGGCTTCGTCGATCTGATCTATGTGCTCGGCGCCGACCATGGCGGCTACGTCAAGCGGCTGGAGGCACTGGCGCGCGCGGTCGCCGGCGATACGGTGAAGCTCACGGTCCTTCTCTGTCAACTGGTGAAGCTGTTTCGCGATGGCGAGCCCGTGCGCATGTCGAAACGGTCGGGTGATTTCGTCACGCTGCGCGACGTGGTGGAGGAGGTCGGCCGCGACCCGATCCGCTTCATGATGCTCTACCGCAAGAACGACGCGCCGCTCGATTTCGACTTCGCCAAGGTCACCGAGCAGTCCAAGGACAATCCGGTGTTCTACGTGCAATACGCCTCGGCGCGCTGCCACTCGGTGTTCCGGCAGGCGAGCGAGCAACTGGGCGAGGCGAATTTCGACCGCAACCGGCTCGTGGCCTCGGTTTCGTCGCTGACGGATGAGGGCGAGAT
>NZ_RZSC01001114.1:0-1403 GCF_003998155.1 Mesorhizobium sp. M1E.F.Ca.ET.063.01.1.1 | reverse complement strand
GCAAAGATTGGGATGGCCGCATGCGGTGCCGCTTCTGGGAGCGCAGCCTGCATCGGGCGGGAGCACGCGCGGCGTGCGAGTGAGAACAACCAGTCTGACGGAGAGGGATCAGGCGCCAGGCGGGGAGAGGGTGCAGGGCCTGCTCGTGGCTCAGGCGCGCGCAGCGCTGCGGGCGATCGACCTCTCGACCGAGCTCGGCCGCCGCGCCGAGCGGCTGCTCGCCGTCGCGCCGAAGCTGCGGGCGAAGGGTGCGGACCGTGTCGTCGAAAAGCTGCTGTCCGACGATGCGCTCGTGGCGTCGCAAGAAATCGCCGGGATGAGCGACCGCGGCCTGCGGCGCCTGTTCGACCGACTGGTCGATCTCGGCGCCGTGCGCGAGCTGTCCGGCCGCACCACGTTCCGCATCTACGGGCTTTAGGAAATGGCTGAAGCGGCGCGCAAGAGGCGAGGGCAGGGCCGGTCAGATGACCATCGATCAGGCGACCGCCTGTTCGATCGCGATCTCGACCACCTGCCGGCGGAGGTTCGCTGGCGGGAGTGGATGGCCAGAGTCGAAGCGACGATCTTCGCGGCCAGCGAGCCGGTGACACGTGACACCCTGGCGCGTATCGTCGGCAAGAGCTGCAGCATTGATCTCCTGATCGACGACATCCGCGAGGAGCTGCGCGGCCGCCCCTATGATCTGGTGGCGGTCGCCGGCGGCTGGAAGCATTTGACGCGCTCTGCCTACGGCGACGCTATTCACGCGGCCTTGGGCACCGGCGAGCAGGGGCAAAAGAACCTTTCGCAGTCGGAGGTACTCGTGCTGTTGACGATCGCCTACTTCCAGCCGATCACCCGTGCCGAGCTGTCCGCCTTCTTCGGCAAGGAAATCAGCCGCGACCTGATCGGCAATTTGCGCGGCTTCGGCCTAATCGCCTCAGGCCCACGCAGCCCGACCCCAGGCGCGCCATACACGTATGTCACGACCAAGGCGTTCCTGCTGCAGTTCGGGTTCGACACTCTGCGCGATCTCCCCGACATCGAAGCGCTTGAGGATGCGGGCCTGCTGTCGAAGGAGAAGCTGCTGGCGGGCGACATCATGCCGGGGTTTTCCAGTGACTGGGAAGAAGATGCCGGCGTTGCCGGTGATGAATAGCATGCTCACCAGGGATGGGTGGTTCGCGGGACTATCCGCGTGGGACCGCAAGAACACGGTGACGCTTCGTTTTGATCGCATCGTCAGTGGCGCGCGAATAGGCCTCGAGCAGAGCAGCAAGGTCGGCGCCGGTCGGGGGTGACCGCACAGACCTCGGCGATCCTTGATGCTTGTCCATGAAATCCGAGAAGTGCGCAATCAACCGGTCATGGCCGCCTGCAGCCAGGACGAGCCGACGCCGCCGGGCAACAGCATCGTCCTCATC
>NZ_RZSC01001113.1:0-1404 GCF_003998155.1 Mesorhizobium sp. M1E.F.Ca.ET.063.01.1.1 | reverse complement strand
GACACCCACAGTGGAGAACTATCTCGGCCGCGTGACCAAGACGCGGATCGTTCAGGCTGTTCGTGAGGCCCGTGGCGAAGAATCCGCGCAGCTGATCGAACATATGAAAAAGGACCTGATGGCCCGTGAAGCCGCGCGCCTTCTCGAAGGATCGAACTGGCTGCCCGAGCCGCTGCGTCTCGAACAGGACGGTCCTGTTGCGGACATCGGCGAACCCGTGGTCAGCGACACTGCGGACGATCCTTCCGCGGCTGTTCCGGCCGAATTGCCGGCCTTCCTAACCGACAGTGCCGATCCCTCGTCCGGCGAGCGCGCCTCTGGCGTCGAAGACGAAACGGACGAGCTTCAGGCCGCGGAATAACCGGCGTCCCGATCACAAGGGTTCCGGCACCATGCCAGGAGCCTTGTGGCGCTTAGCCGACGAGCTTGGCGCCGATGTAATCGAGGACCGGGCGTCATCTGATCATTCCCACCCTCAGGAACAGGCCTGCGGTCGCGCGACAGCCGGCCTGTTCCCATTCATGGAGATCGACATGTTCGACTGGAACAAAAGCTGCGCCTACGATGGCGAGCAAAAGAGACGCTTTCATACGACCGCCAGGTCAAGGTTGAAGAGGCTCGCCGCCGAGCTCGCCCTGCCATCAGGCAGCTACGAGCTGCGATCAAACAAGGGGGGTATCGCGGTTTCCGGCGAAATCATCCTCCATCACGATCGCACCTATATTCAGGTTGGCCAGTTCGGGCTCTCCTCGGGTCACGGTGTTCTCATTCGCACCTGCAACGGCCGCAGGGATTTTACCGGCGGCGCCAATCACTTTGTAGCGCTCTCCCTGCTGAACGACATTCGGGCGCTCGCCGCCGCTGTTCGCGCCATCACCGGCATCGTTGCCAGCCGCCACGTGGCGGCTGCTCGCGCCGCCTGACGCCGCCTGACGCCGCCTGCAAAGGAAGCCGGCCGACAGGCCGGACCTCCATATCCCGAGAACGAGTGAGCTCTGGCTCAACCGGCCGCCAACAAGCGCGACTCCACCACCTCAATCCACGACCAGAACCGGCACGCCGTCGCCCCGTTGCGGGAGCATTCCCGCGCGCGGGGTTGGCGTGCCTCGAAGGAGAAACTCCATGCCTACACATCCTCCCTTCAGAAAAGTGTTCAACGGAATCGCGACGCGCGAGCAGATGTTTAGGCTGTTCAACCGGCACCACGACGTGCCAGGCACAGACCCGCTGTCGGGAACTCCCTACGCCGGGGAGTGGTTCGAGATATCAAGCATCGAGTATCATTTCATGCTCGGGCTCCTGCCGCCGTTGTTCCAGCGCACCGGCATGTTCGGCCTGTCGGAATACAAGGCCGGCTATGTCACCAGCGTCTTTTTTGCGATCAGGGTTCGCTGTCGTGAACGC
>NZ_RZSC01001112.1:0-1410 GCF_003998155.1 Mesorhizobium sp. M1E.F.Ca.ET.063.01.1.1 | reverse complement strand
AATCATCAACTCGGCCGCGAAGACGCTCTATATGTCCGGCGGCCAGATGGGCGCGCCGATCGTGTTCCGCGGACCGAACGGCGCCGCCGCGCGCGTCGCCGCCCAGCACTCGCAGTGCTACGCCGCCTGGTACAGCCACATCCCCGGCCTGAAGGTGGTGATGCCGTATACGGCGGCCGACGCCAAGGGCCTGCTCAAGGCGGCGATCCGCGACCCGAACCCGGTCATCTTCCTCGAGAACGAGATCCTCTACGGCCAGTCCTTCGACGTGCCGAAGCTCGACGATTTCGTGCTGCCGATCGGCAAGGCGCGCGTCCACAAACAGGGCAAGGACGTCACCATCGTCTCCTTCGGCATCGGCATGACCTATGCGGTCAAGGCGGAGGCCGAACTGCGCGGCATGGGCATCGATGCCGAAATCATCGATCTGAGGACCATCCGCCCGCTCGACTTCGACACCATCATCGCCTCGGTGAAGAAGACCAACCGTCTCGTGGTGGTGGAAGAAGGCTTCCCGCAGAGCTCGGTCGGCGACCACATCGCCAACCAGGTCTCGCAGCGCGCCTTCGACTTCCTCGATGCGCCGGTGATCACCATCGCAGGCAAGGACGTGCCGATGCCTTATGCGGCCAACCTCGAGAAGCTGGCGCTGCCCAATGTCGGCGAAGTCGTCGAGGCAGTCAAAGCCGTCACGTACCGGGGTTAACAAGATGTCGCGCGAACTAGAAGTTCCCGCGATGGTCGTCGAGAGTAGCGAATTCAATGAAATACTCCGCGTCTGGATTGGTTCGGACGCGGTCGTCACGATGCAAGACCTCTTTGGACCAAACGCTCACAACTGGGGAATGGTGCTTGCTGATATCGGCATGCACATAGCCAGGATGAGACTGGAACAAGATGGCATACCTGAAATCGAGACGCTTCAGGCATTGGAAGAAGGCTATCGCGGCAGAATGTCGGAGCAGTTCAATATCCAGCACCGTTCGCTGACCGGGCGGAACTGAGGAGGAAAAATGCCGATCAACATCACCATGCCGGCGCTCTCTCCGACCATGGAAGAGGGCAATCTCGCCAAGTGGCTGGTCAAGGAAGGCGACAAGGTTTCGCCCGGTGACGTGATCGCCGAGATCGAGACCGACAAGGCGACGATGGAAGTCGAATCCGTCGATGAAGGCACCGTCGCCAAGCTCGTCGTTCCGGCCGGAACCGAAGGCGTCAAGGTCAACGCCGTGATCGCCATCCTGGCCGGTGAAGGCGAGGATGCCCGCGCTGCTGCAAAAGCCGACGGCGGCGCCGTGCCGAAAGCGGAAGCCGCGAAAGCGGAGGCTCCGAAGGCCGAAGCGCCCAAGGAAGCGCCGAAGCCGGCAGCTTCCGCTCCAGCGCCTGCACCGGCTAAGGCCGAGCCCGCTC
>NZ_RZSC01001111.1:0-1412 GCF_003998155.1 Mesorhizobium sp. M1E.F.Ca.ET.063.01.1.1 | reverse complement strand
GTTCCAGGAAATGCCATTCGGCATGTTGGCTTCGAGCGCGCCGAGCAGCGCGTCGCGGCGCCGGCGATAGGCGCCGATCAGCTTTTCCACCTGGCCTTCGAAAATGGTCTCGGCGACGCGGTGCATCACCATCTGGTTGATGGAGGGGCTGTGCAGGTCGGAAGCCTGCTTCATCAGCACCAGCTTTTCCACCACATGGCGCGGCGCGCAGACCCAGCCGACACGCATGCCGGGCGACAGGATCTTCGAGAAGGAACCGCAATAGAGCGTGCGGGCGTTATCGATGCCGCCGGAGCGTGCGCAGTCCAGCGCCAGGATCGGCGACACGGCCTCGCCGTCATAGCGCAGCGCGCGGTAGGCGGCGTCCTCGATGACGGCGATGTCGAGCTCGCCGGCAAGGTCGAGCACCGCCTCGCGCTGCTTGGCATCAAGCGTGTTGCCGGTCGGGTTGGCGAAGTCAGGCACCAGATAGGCGAATTTCACCTTGCCGCCCCCTTTCGAAAAGGCAGAAGGGGCGGCGGCTGCCGCGCGATAGGCCTCCGGCGTCATGTTGCCGCCGGCCGTGTTGAGCCTGTCGTAGCGCGGCTCATAGGCGTTGAAGGCCTGCAGCGCGCCGAGATAGGTCGGCCAGGTGACCAAAGCCGTGTCGCCCGGCGACAGGAACAGCTTGCCGAGATAATCGAGCGCCTGCTGAGAACCGGACGTGATGAAGATGTTGCCCTCGTCGCACGCCACGCCGAGGCTGCCCATATGGCCGGCCAGCCATTTGCGCAGCGGCAGAAAACCTTCGCTGACCTGGTACTGCAGCGCAGCGCCCGCTTCCGCCCCGCCGAGCACGGCCTGATAGGCGTCGCCGATGGCTTCGGCAGGAAACAGCGAAGGATCCGGGATGCCACCGGCAAACGAGATGATGTCGGGCTGGTCGAGCAGCTTCAACAGCTCGCGGATTTCCGAGGCCTTCATGCGCGAGGAGCGCGAGGCCAGAAGGTTCAACAGGGTCAAGGCGCACCTCCCGGGGGGCGAATTTTTGTATTTAGGTCAACCAAGCTGACCTATTATCAGCCTTTGCTTTCGGCGTGAATAGCCAAAACGGCCACGACGCATCGTCCAGGCGACATTGTTGTCACGCATGTCGTCTTCCCAAAACCGCCGGGACACTTTGGGCGACATGCGCTGGGCCTGCATATTTTCGTCAACGCTAATGGAAAAATGTTGCGGGCTAAGCGAACTCGGCGCAGCATGAAACCCAGAAGCCGGCAGCCTGAGAGAAAATCAATCCGGCCGATTGGGGGGTACGCATGACGCTCGAGATTATCGGGGCCGGATTCGGCCGCACCGGCACGTGGTCCACTTTCGCCGCGCTGAACAGGCTTGGCTTTCCGAGCTACCACATGCAGGAAGTCATCATAAAC
>NZ_RZSC01001110.1:0-1414 GCF_003998155.1 Mesorhizobium sp. M1E.F.Ca.ET.063.01.1.1 | reverse complement strand
GCGAAGCCCCGATGTCGAGCGGCTGCTCCTCGACGCTGCCCGTCAGCGAAACATCGGCCTGCGGGTTGGCGATGTCGGCCTTGCCCTTGGCCGAGAGCTTGATGTCCTTCACCGTGCGGCCGGCCGCCGTCAGGCTGGCGCTGTCGGCCGACACCGAAAAGTCCGGCGCCCAGCGCGGGCCGCTCGCGGTCAGCGCGAAATTGACCCCGCCGGCAAGCGGCGTGCCGGCGAGCGACGACAGCGCCGAGACATCGCCCAGCGTGCCTTTCACATTGGCCTGGATATCCGAGCCTTGCGCGCTGGCGGTGCCGCTGGCGCTGAGCGAGCCGGAGGTGAGTTCCAGCGAATTGGCAGCGAAGGCGCCTTGCGGATCGCGGGTCGCGGTGGCCGAGAATTTCACCCGTTCGCCAAGCAGCGAGCTGATCTGCGGCGGCAAAGCCTTGGACACGGCGTCGGCATTCATCTTCAGCGTCATCGACAGATCGGCGAGCGAGACACCGGCCGTCAGCGCAGCATTGAGCGCGTCGCTGCGCAGCGTGCCCTTGTCGATGGTGACGTTATCGCGGCTGATCGAACCGGAAAGATCGGCCGCCAGCGTGCCCGTCACCAACGGCGCCAGCGTCGCCACGTCGGTCTTCAGGCCAGCGGCGGCGAGCTTCACGCTGACCGGGCCGCTGCGATTCTCGACATCGAAGCCGTCGGAATGGATTTGTCCCGTCACATTGTTGAGCTGCGTGCCGCCGACGGCGATCGAGGCCAGCGACGTGCCGATATCGACCATCGGCGCCTTGCCGTCGCCAAAGGCGCGGGCGGTCGCCTTCTCGACCGCGACCAGGATCGGCACCGCGCTGTTGCCGACATCGATCGTGACAGGCTTGTCCTTGGCCGAAAGCTCGACGGCGAGGTCGCTGGCGCCCTTCGGGTCGACATTGCCGGTGGCCGTGCCATGCACGGCGCCGCTCTCTATGGTGGCATGCTCGATATCGACCCCGCCAGCGTTGGTGGCGGTGCCGGCGACGTCGAAGCTCGTCTTGCCTGCAAAGAGCGACTTGAACTTTTCCGGCAGGAAGCGCTCGAATTCGCCGTCGCCCTTGGCTTCTATATAGTGCCCCTTGTCGCTCAACTGGTGGCGACCGGTAAGCTGGGTGACGATCTTGCGGTCGACGACGAAGGTGCCGACGCCGTTCCAATTGGCGAGTGGCCCGGTTCCGGAAACGACGATGTCGACGGGTGGCGCATCAGGCAGCTTGAGCAGGTTGGCGATGATGCCGCCCGCTGGCTCCGACGCCTTGAGATCGAGGTCGAGCTTGTTGTCGGCCGGCGCGAAATGGATCTTGGCGTCGACATTGCCCTGCTTGCCGTCGTGGCGGGCGACGTTGAGCACAGTCTCGACCGCCACGACGGCAAGCAGGGC
>NZ_RZSC01000110.1:0-12175 GCF_003998155.1 Mesorhizobium sp. M1E.F.Ca.ET.063.01.1.1 | reverse complement strand
GGCCAGCTCCCGCTCGACGTGGCGGCGAATTGCGCCCGCGCTCTTCTCGATTTCGTCGGCAAGCCCGGTCTCGCCCTTTTTGCGTAAAGTCCGGATATCGGCGGACAGGACCTGCAGGGGTGTCTTGAGGCCATGCGCGAGATCGGTGGCGCGCGAGCGGGCGCGAGCGAGAGCTTTCTCCTGGGCGTCGAGCAGGCGGTTGATTTCATCGGCCAATGGCTGGACTTCGCTCGGCGCGGCCACGTCAAGCCGCGCCGTCCGCTGCGCAATCACCTTTTTGACGGCAACCCTCAGGCTTTCCAGCGGCGCCAAACCAACGGTGATCTGGATGAAGAACGCTCCCATCAGCGCGAAGGCGAGCATCGTGAGCGCTGGCGCGAGATCGCGGACATACTCGCCCACCGACACTTCGACGTTGCGATGGTCTTCCGCCACGATGGCGCGAAAGGCCCGCCCGTCGGCATCGGTGATCGTGCGCACGACGGCGACGGTGAGCTCTCCGCCGGGCCCCTTGAGCTCTTCCTTTCTCAGCTCGCCATTGGCCACCTTTTCCGGCAAGGTCAGCGTCGCATCCCACAGGGAGCGCGATCGCACGAGGCTATGCGTGGCCAGATCTTCCACCTGCCAGTAGTGGCCGGACAACGGGCTGGCAAAACGCTGGTCGGCCAGCGCCGCTTCGACCGACAGCCGGCCGTCGGCTGCGAAACTCGTCGCGCCGATCAGTTCATTGAGGTCGACGGTCAGCTCACTGACGACCCGCCGCTCGACGTTCAGTTCAAACAGATAACGCAGGCCAACGCCGGCGATGGCCAGAGCAATGATAATCGATACGGCCGCCGCCGACCAAAGTCTGAAACGGATCGAATTGCCCATCAGCCAGGCCCGTCAGGCACGAGATATCCGAACCCGCGTCGCGTCTCGATGATGTCATTACCGAGTTTGCGCCGCAGACGCGCGACGATGACCTCGATCGTGTTCGGATCGCGTTCATTGCCTGAACTATACAGATGTTCCGCAAGTTCGGTTGGCGGGACCACGCGGCCGGCATGATGCATCAGAAACGCCAGCAAGCGGTATTCCAGCGGCGAAAGTGCCACTGGAGCGCCGCGGAGCGAAATGCGCATCTGGCGCGTGTCGAGCAGCAAGGGGCCCGATTGCAGGACAGGCGCCGCCTGCCCGCTTGAACGGCGCAGAATGGCGCGCAGCCGCGCCAGCAGTTCCTCCATTTCAAAGGGCTTCGGAAGGTAGTCGTCGGCGCCGGCGTTGATGCCTTCGACACGCTCGGTCCACAGGCCCCTCGCCGTCAGGATCAGAACTGGAAAGCGGCGGCCATTGGCGCGCCAGCGCTTCAGCACCGTGAGACCGTCGAGTTTCGGCAATCCCAGATCGAGGATCGCTGCATCATAGCTCTCGACATCGCCTGCAAACCAGGCCGCTTCGCCATCACCCACAATATCGACGGCCATGCCCGACGCCTTCAAGACCGCCGCGATGTCGGTCGCAATGCGTGGTTCGTCTTCGGCCACCAGGATTTTCATCTGTCGTCGCCTTCACCGCCCACAACGGCGCCGGCCCTGGCGTCGACGTCGACGATCCTGCGGCGACCGTCGGCAGCGACCACCTGAACCCGATAGACCCACTTGCCTCCTGAGCGAATGAGATCGACGGCGACAATCTCACCGGGAGCCTTGGCTCGGACGATGCTCAGAATACCGGCAAGGCCCTCGATCTCGCCGCGTTCATATAGATCGCGTGCCCGATCGTGGTCGTCGTCGTCGTCTTGCGCCCGAACGGCAAATGGCGCGGCCAGGACAAGTCCGGCCACGCTCAGAGCTGCCAAGCGCATCAGTGCGATTTTCATGGAAGCGAGCTGTCGCATGCGGAAGCTGTCAAACCGCTGTCAATCATCGTCAGCCGGCGGCAAGGACCGGGTCTCTATCAAAGGGCATCGCGCTCGATCGTGGGCGCGCAGAGAAGGATCCGAAACCATGCGCAATGTCCCTGTTTTGCTTGTCGCCCTTGCAGGCCTCACCGCTTTTGTCATACCCGCCGCCGCTGAATCCAATCACGGGTCATGTGCACCCTCCTCCACAGCTTTCGGCCCAATCGACCTTGAGGCGATCCCCATGATGAACACCATCGGTCCCAAGGCGGTCAAAGGCGTCGGCGACGACGAGTGTGACGGCGGCAAATCCGTATCCGGCGCCCGCGGCGGTCAGGAAGACGAAGAATTCGGCGACAGCGACGATTGACAGGCGATCGAGCGTCCAACGGCTGCCGCCCTCACTGTTTCTGGAGAAGAATTTCCGATGCCTGCAATTCAGCATGTCCATCCCATTCTGGTGCACTTCCCTATTGTGCTCATCTACACACTTGTGATCATCGATCTCGCCGCGCTTGCCGGAAGCAATGCCGTAACGATGCGTTCGGGCGTAGGGACGATTTCCACCTTTGTTGCCGTCACCGCGGGATTGTTCGCCGTCGTCACCTGGTTCTTCGGCGGCATGGCCCTTGACTACGCCGAGGCCGCCGGTTTCAGCAGCGAGGTCGCCGAGATCCATGAGAGCTTGGGCACGATCAGCGCCTTCACCTTTCTGGGCTGGGGCCTCATCCGACTCGTGCTGTGGGTGCGAAATCGCGAACTGGGGACGTTGACCCTCGCCATACCCGCTATTGAAATAGCCGGCGCGGCCCTTGTCACGGCAACAGGCTATTACGGCGGGCAGCTTGTCTACGACCTTGGCGTGAACGTCGCCAAGGCCGCGGTCGGAGGCTGACAATGGACCAACCGGCCTGGCGGGGTGGTGACCGTCATAGCGCACGGGCGGCGGCCCGTGCCCAGGCATGCAAGCCCCTTGCCGCCAGCCGGTCGAGCAGGCCTCGGCTCGGTTCCAAATCGCACGCCCTCTGCTCATGGAATGGTCTTTTGCATCGGTGCGGGCAGTCGCGCCCGGCTGGTTGGTCTGCAAGCCGCTTCCTCCCTCTCATCCAGAGGCGTGGGCCGATTTGCCTGTCGTTTGCCTCTCATGTTTGCCCGCCGTTCGTCTGCGTTTGCCTCGGCTGCCGTGCTCGAAAAGCCAGGTCTTGGTGACCTCCGACACGATGACGTACAGCGCCGTGATCGCGAGCAGCCCGGCCAGCACCGGTCCCGGCAGCGGGACGAACCCGAACCAATCGGCGAAGGGAGCGAACGGGATTGCGATGGCAATGGCGCCAATGCCCAGGGTGAGAACCGCAAGCAAACGGCTGGGACGGCTGCGCCATAGCCTCTTGTGCGTGCGCACGAC
This sequence comes from Mesorhizobium sp. M1E.F.Ca.ET.063.01.1.1, assembly GCF_003998155.1. Classification (NCBI taxonomy): domain Bacteria; kingdom Pseudomonadati; phylum Pseudomonadota; class Alphaproteobacteria; order Hyphomicrobiales; family Phyllobacteriaceae; genus Mesorhizobium; species Mesorhizobium sp. M1E.F.Ca.ET.063.01.1.1. The sequence goes on along the minus strand of NZ_RZSC01000110.1, from coordinate 8,888 downwards.
GAGCACGATGGCGAGTTCCGTCAGCAGGGATTCAATGAACCAGGCAGTCTGAAACGTGGTCGCCGCGGCGCGTACGACAAGAAGAAGGAATGCGAAGGTCGCGAAGTCGAAAAACGAGCTCACCAGTCCGAAACTCACCATGAAGCGTCGGACGAAACGGATGTCCCAGCGCCGCGGCCTGCGTAACTGATCGGCATCGACGTTGTCGCTCGCGATGGCCAGGGCAGGAATGTCCGAAAGGAAGTTGTTCAGCAGGATCTGCTTGGCCAGCAGCGGCAGGAACGGCAGGTAGAGCGAAGCGGCGGCCATGCTGATCATGTTGCCGAAGTTGGCGCTGGTCGTGATCGAGATGTATTTCATCGTATTGGCGAAGGTCTTTCGGCCATCATCGACGCCCTGCACCAGCACGCCCAGATCGCGCTTGAGCAGGATGATGTCCGCGGCCTCCCGGGCCACATCGACAGCCGTATCGACCGAAATGCCTATGTCGGCTTCATGAAGCGCCGGCGCGTCATTGATGCCATCCCCAAGATAGCCGACGACGTGGCCGCTCCGGCGCAGCGCCTCGACAATGCGTTCTTTCTGGTTCGGATCGATCTCGACGAACAGATCGGTTCTGCGGACACTGGCCAGAAGCCCGTTCTTCGTCAGTCTCGACAGGTCGTCACCGGTCATGATCCTGTCGGCCCGCAGGCCCACGGCCTCGGCCAGATGCGCGGCGACATAGCGGTTGTCGCCTGAAATGACCTTTACTCCGATGCCGCGATAGGCAAGTGCCGAAAGCGTTTCCCGCACGCCCTCCTTTGGCGGGTCGAGAAAGAGCAGGAATCCCGCGAACGCCATTGCGGTTTCGTGGTCGCGGCTGAAGCTTGCATTGTTCTGAAATCGCCGGATCGCCACGCCGAGGACGCGATACCCTTGCGCGCTCCAATGCCTGAATTTCTCCTCGATGGCCTGGCGTTCCGCCGGGCCCAGGGATTTCGGGCCGTGCGGACCCTGCACGAAGGCGCACGCATCGAGAACGTTCTGTACGGCCCCCTTGGTGATAAGGATCTGTTCGCGCGCCCCCTGCTGCACGGCGACCGACAGCCGCTTGCGGACAAAATCGTATGGGATCTCGTCGATCTTGGTGAACCCGGACAGATCCTCCTGTCCGGGTTGCGTATTCGCTATTGCTTCGTCCAAGGGATTCTTCAGCCCGGTCTGCAAAGTGGCGTTCAGCAGCGCCCAAAGCAGAACATCCTTCGAGGCATTGCCCTCGACGTCGAACGATCCATCGAGGTGGATGACGCCCTCTGTCAGCGTTCCCGTCTTGTCGGTGCAGAGCAGGTCCATGCTGCCCAGGTTCTCGATCGCATCGAGACGACGCACGATGACACCGCCGGTGGCCATTGTCCGCGCGCCTTTGGCCAAGGTGACGCTGATGATCGCGGGCAGCAGTTCGGGCGTCAGGCCAACCGCCAGGGCAAGCGAAAACAGCAGCGATTCGATCAACGGCCGGTCGAGCATCACATTGGCGAAGAACACCAGGATGACGATCGCAAGCATGATCTCGGTCATCAGATACCCGAACATCCTGATGCCGTGAGCGAACTCGGTCTCCGGAATCTTTCGCTCCAAGGCTTCGGCGATCGATGCGAACTCGGTCTTCGTTCCCGTGGCGACCGCAAGCACCTTTGCCGTTCCGCTGCGAACAGAAGTGCCGGTGAAGACCGCATTGGTCCGCTCCGCGATACCGGCGTCCGGCGCGGAGCGGCCGGCCGACTTCACGACGGGAAAGGTCTCGCCTGTCAGAACGGACTCGCTGACATTGAAATCCCGCGATTCCAGGATCACGCCGTCGACTGGGATGAGATTGCCGGCTGACAGACGGACGACGTCGCCGGGAACGATGTCCTCGACGTCGATCGTGCGTTCGAAACCGTCCCTCAGGACGATTGCCCTGCGGGAGAAACGCTGCTGCAGCGCCTCCATAGCGCGAGAGGCGCCATATTCCTGGGTAAAGCTGAGGACGCAACTGGCAAGCACGATCGCGCCGATGATCGCTGCTTCATGGCCCTCGCCGACAAACACCGAAACGGCGGCGGCAAAGATGAGGATCAGGACCAGCGGACTGCGAAACTGGCGGGCGAAGACAGCCAATGCGGATCCGCCGGACCGCGGCACCAGCGCGTTTCGGCCGAATTTGGCGAGGCGGATCGCAGCGTCGACGCTCAAAAGACCGGAGGTCGAGGTCTCCAGTTGCCCGATCAACTGATCCGTTCCAAGGGACCAGTAGGCGTGCTCGGCGACAACCAAGGAATGCCCGATCGAGTTCGGCTCGCTTGCCGGCCGTTCGGGTTGATCGACTCTGCCGGTCGCCATCCCCGAGCCCTCAGCTAGACGGGAAGCGATTGACGCTGGCCTGACAGCCGAAAAGCTGGGGCGGTGCCGCCGCAATCTGCATGGCCGATGCCCGATCCGCGTCCACAGCCACTATGACGACCATCGTATTGCAGGACATGCGATCTCCTCGCGCAACAGCGAAACACCCTTGCAATTGCGCCCTTCCGGCGCGCGGTGCCTTGATGTCTATCAAACTCGTCTGTCAGCGCGCGCGGACGCATGTGGGCTAGACGTCGTCGTTGGCAGCCGCCAGGAACCTTCAGGGCGTTCGGTGGCGACCGGCTCTCTTCTTCGCGCCTGTTTGATGCGGATCAAGGATGCCCGCTCAGGCCGGTGCTTTGATGCCAGCCTCGATCGGCCGAGCATGAATTGGCGATGCGGGCGCGACGATCCGCGTCAAACGCGGAAATCGCGAAGCAATGGACCGGTTCAGCGAAGACGCCGTCGGGCGGGTCCGCTGGCCTCCGGCTCTGGCGCCTGTTGGGTACCCTAAGGCGGAAGAGCGGAGGCAGCGGCACTTGCTGATCAATCAATCTGTCTCATGGAGAGAACCATGGCTGAAGCCCCTACCAAACTGCCCGTGAAGTCCGAGAAGAATGCTCCCGCTCCTGCCCGGTCGGACAATTGGATGGGACCGTTCGAGAGCCTGCGTCGTGAAATCGACCGGCTCTTCGATGATTTCCATCCGTTCGACTTCCGCCTGCCCTCCACCCGTTCGCTGTTCGGCCGGGATTTGCCGGCGGTGAACAGCGCATGGTCGGTGGCGCCGGCGATGGATCTGGTGGAAAAGGCCAATGCGTACGAGATCACGGCCGAACTGCCGGGCATCGATGAGAAGAACATCGAGATCAAGCTCGCCAACCGGGTGCTGACGATCAAGGGCGAAAAGAACGAAGAGAAGGAGGAAAAGGAGAAGGACTACTACCTCTCGGAACGCCGCTACGGCTCCTTCCAGCGATCGTTCCAGTTGCCTGAGGGGGTCGACGCCGACAAGATCGACGCCAGCTTCGCCAAGGGCGTGCTGACGGTCAAGCTGCCCAAGACGGCAGAAGCCCGGAAGGCCGAGAAGAAGATCACCGTGAAGGCCGCATAACGGCTCGAACGATCACTTTCTCAGTGCGCCAGGCAGCGCACTGAGAAAGAACCTCTCCGCCTGCAGGCGTCGTTCGCTTACACCGATTGATCGTCGGCCCTGGAAGGAGCAGCCCGCTTCTGGTTGGTCTCTGCCTGGCGCTCTGCGATCTTGAGCTTCTCCTTTTCGCGCGCAAGCAGGCCTCGGATCATCATCCGCTTTTCCGGGTCGGTTTCCCGGGCAAGCAGATCTTCGAAATGAGCGATGTTGGCCAGAGCAATGAACCGATCCACGACAGTCCTCAATTGCCGACAAGACGCATTGCCATCAAGCTTATATCCAATAGCTTCGATATCCTACCCTGACTTGTTCACATTCGCTGCAACCGCCTTCCAAACTGCTGCGACCGGTTGAGTTCGGGCGCCGGCGAGGTCCGAAGCCTCTCCTTGACGATCCGCCAGTGGCCCAAGCATGAGCCGGATGGTCAAGGGCGCGCGCGAATTGATCAAACGCAATGCGCGCAGGTCTAAATGGCGGAGAAAGGGACAGGTCGAAGGGTCCCAACGATGGCGCACTCTGTCTCACACACTTCCATAGCGCATGCAGCCGAGCAGGCTCAGCAATGGGCGAACGAACTCGCCAAGGATCTGGATTGGAACGAACAGAGCGCTTTCCGGTTGTTGAGATCGGTGTTGCACACTTTGCGCGACTGGCTCTCGCCGGAGGAAATGGCCGATCTGTCAGCCCAGTTGCCGACTTTGGTCAGGGGCATTTACTTTGAAGGGTGGAGCCCTGCGAAACCGGCAAGCGAGCGAACGAAGCGCGACTTCGTCATCAGCGTCAGGAACAGCTTCGGCTACGAGGCGGAGGTCGACATCGACAAGGCGATCGCGGCGGTGTTCAAGCTCCTCGACCGCCATATCTCTCATGGCGAGATCGTCCAGGTCCGCAATTCGATGAAGAAGTCGCTTCGTCATTTATGGCCGGAGGAATGACCGATGTTTCGCGATCGCCAGGAGGCCGGACAGAAACTCGCTGCCGAGCTTGCCACGCTCGATCTGCGGGATCCGGTTGTTCTGGCCTTGCCGCGCGGCGGGGTTCCCGTCGCCGCTGAGGTGGCCAAGGTTCTCAAGGCGCCGCTGGACCTGGTCCTCGTCCGCAAGGTCGGGGCGCCGGGCAATGCGGAACTGGCCGTTGCCGCCATCGTGGATGGAGACCCGCCGGATGTCGTTCTCAACCGGGAGATCGTGGAAGCCTACGCTCTCGACGATGACGAGCTTCGTTTCCTGATCGCCAAGGAGCGTCCGGAGCTGGAGCGGCGGCGCGCGGCGTATCGCGGAAAGCGCGCCTCCCTGTCGGTTGACGGAAAGACGGCGATCATCGTCGATGACGGGGCGGCTACCGGAACCACGATGAAGGTTGCCATTCGCGCTCTGAAGCGACGCTCGCCTCGTCAAATCGTCGTCGCAATTCCAGTGGCGCCCGCGGACACCGCAGCCGAACTTGCGCGGGAGGCCGATTTGCTCATCTGTCTCAGCCAGCCGACCCGCTTCCCCGCGCTCAGCTATTACTACGTCAACTTCCCACAGCTCTCCGACAGTGAGGTCCTCGACATCATGGCTCTCGTTGCTCAGGCACGCCGTAACGCCAACGACAGAAGGCGGCCCGCGGCGCATGCCGCAAACAAATCATGACAACAAGCCGGCACCTAGGAGTCCACCGATGCAGATCCGCACACTTTCCACTCTGGAGTGCACGAAAATTCTGACGGCCAATCGCGTCGGTCACCTGGCCTGCACGAAAGACGGGCAACCCTATATCGTCCCGCTCTATTATGCCCACGCGGACAATCATCTTTATGCCTTTTCCATGCCCGGCAAGAAGATCGACTGGATGCGCTCCAATCCGCTGGTGTCGGTTCAGGTCGACGAACACGGCACGGATCGAGGTTGGAGAAGCGTGATCGCCTATGGCCGCTATGAGGAGCTTCCGGATCGGATCGGGCACAAGCTTCAGCGGGATCACGCGTGGTCCGTCTTGAGCAGACACTCCGATTGGTGGGAGCCAGGTGCGCTCAAGCCGGCCGCGTCCCCGGAATTGGAGCGTCTCCCCCCTGTGTTCTTCAGGATCTTCATCGCGGAAGTTTCAGGCCGCGAGGCGATAGAGAGTTGATCCTTGCCATGGCGACCCAAAGAGGAAGTCACGCGATGCCGACCGCTGATCGAAGCGGACGGCAGCATGCGCAGCCTTGAGGCACCTCATGATGGACTCGCTCATAGCCCGCCTTGCAGTGGCCCTGGCGATAGGATTGCTGGTCGGGTTGGAGCGAGGCTGGCGAGAGCGCGATGCCCCTGATCGTAGCCGCACGGCCGGCATCCGGACTTTCGGCATATCGGGCCTCCTCGGCGGTGTTTTTGCGGCTTTGGCCCAGGCGCTCACCGAAAATTCCGTATTGGTCGCCGGGTTCCTCGCCTTTGCTGGCATCTTCGCATGGTACAAGGCACGCGAAGCCTCACACGATGAGGATTTCAGCGTCACGACCGTCGTCGCGGGCCTTGCCGTCTTCGCCCTTGGGGCGCTCTGCGTGGCTGGCGATTTCCGGGTTGCGGCCGCAGGCGGCGCAGCCCTGGCGGCACTTCTTGCAAGCCGCGAGGTCTTGCATGGACTCTTGCAGCGCCTGACCTGGCTGGAGCTTCGCTCGGCATTGATACTCGCGGTGATGACCGCGGTCGTGCTGCCCCTGCTGCCGGACCGCACGCTGGATCCCTGGGGAGGCTTCAACCCGCGCGAGATTTGGCTCCTGACGGTGCTGATGGCCTCGATCTCGTTCGCCGGTTACGTCGCGGTGCGCATTCTCGGAAACGCTCGCGGGCTGATTGTGAGCGCGCTTGCCGGCGCTGTCGTCTCATCCACCGCCGTCACTTTGTCGCTGGCTCGCACCGCCAACACGGCGAGCAGTCCCTTGCCTTTTGCGGGCGCGGCTTCGCTGGCGGCAATGGTTTCGATCTTGCGTGTCTGCGTCGTGGTTCTGGCTCTGGCGCCGAGCGTGGCAGCATTCATCGCCGCGCCCGCGCTCGCTGCCGCACTGGCATTCGGCGCCTGCGGAACAATCGCATTGGTCATCCATGGCCAGAAGCCGGAGAACCCCGCCCCGACGCGCAATCCATTCGAATTGGCGCCTCTGCTGATCTTTGCGTTGCTGTTCGCATCGGCCTCGACGGCCAGTGCCGCGTTGGCTTCGCAGTTCGAAGAACGGGGCCTGCTGGCGAGCTCCGCGATCGCGGGCGCGTTCGATGTCGATGCTTCAGTGCTCAGCGCTCTGCGCCTGGTCAAGCATTCGATCTCGATCGAAACGGTAGGACACGCGGTGCTGACGGCGCTGATGGCCAACGCGGTCGGACGCCTTTCCCTGGCGGTATTTGCGGGTCCGGTGAGATTCTGGTTGCCCCTGGCCGGCATGACGTTAGCCGCCGCCGCTGCCGGCTACAGCGCCTTGCAGCTCCTGTAGATTACTGCGGCCGTCTCGACACGCCTGTCGGCGCAATGCCCAAATTTGACCGGCGTCAAGGCCGCCAGTTCTGTTTGCTGCGAAATCCTCCCACTGTTCGCAACGGGAGCGCATCATGTCCACGACAGAGGTCAATATCCCAATCCGGGAGGCCACGACCACCGCATCGACGAAGCTACGATTGGGATCGCTGACAGCGCTCGTGATCGGCTCGATGGTGGGCTCGGGCGTGTTCAGTCTGCCCCAGAACATGGCAGCCGGCGCCGGTCCTCTGGCGATCCTGATCGGTTGGACGATCACGGCGATCGGCATGCTCGCGCTGGTGTTCGTCTACCAGTCGTTGGCGGTGCGCCGACCCGATCTCGATGCGGGACCCTATGCTTATGCCAAGGCAGGGTTTGGGCCTTTCATAGGGTTCAACAGTGCCTGGGGCTATTGGATCAGCGCTTGGGTCGGCAACGTGTCCTACGCCGTGATCGTCTTCAGCGCGCTGTCCTATTTCTTCCCTGCCTTTGGTGACGGGAATACATGGCAGGCGGTGCTCGGCGCCTCGATCCTCTTGTGGCTCATCCACTTGCTGATCCTCGCGGGCATTCGCCAGGCCGGGGTCGTCAACACCATCGTGACCGTAGCCAAGATTGCTCCCGTTGTCCTTTTCGTCGGGATTGTCGCCGTCGCCTTCAAGCTCAACGTCTGGTCGCTCGACTTCACCGGGCTCGGCAATGCCTCTCTCGGTACCATCGCCGCTCAGGTGAAGAGCACCATGCTGGTGACGCTGTGGGTCTTCATCGGCATCGAAGGGGCCAGCGTGTTCTCCGCCCGGGCGGAGCGCCGCAAGGACATCGCGACCGCGACGGTGCTCGGTTTCTTCACCTGCCTCGCGCTCTATGCGCTGGTCTCGCTGCTTTCGCTCGGTATCCTGAGCCAACCCGAGCTTGCCGCCTTGAAGAACCCATCGATGGCGGGCGTGCTGGAGGCCGTCGTCGGACCCTGGGGCGCCGTGCTCATCAATCTTGCACTCGTCGTTTCGGTCGTCGGCGCCTTCTTGAGCTGGACCTTGCTCGCCGCCGAGATACCGCATGTCGCCGGCAAGGACGGGACGATGCCGAAATTCTTCGGCCGGGAAAGCGAACGCGGCGTGCCCTCGACGTCGCTGCTGATCACCAACCTGCTCGTTCAGGCCTTCCTGGTGATCACGCTCTTTGCGCAGAGCACCTATCAGGCGCTCTTCTACATCGCTTCGGCGGCCATCCTCGTGCCTTACATTTTCTCCGGAGCCTTCGCCGCCAAGCTGGCCCTGACTGGGGAAAGCTATGAGAGCGGCGAACAGCGCGCCGGGCCTCTCATCGCGGGGTTGCTGGCGACGGCTTACGGCCTGTGGCTCGTCTATGCGGCGGGACCGGCTTATCTGTTCATGTGCGCGATCCTCTATGCGCCGGGTATCATCTTCTATGTCTGGGCCCGTCGAGAAGGGAATCAGCGCGTCTTCCATCCCGTGGAAACCGTCATCGCGGTCGCACTCGTCGCAGTCGCAATCCTTGCCGTCTACGAAATGTGGACCGGCGCCGTCAGCCCGCTTTGAGAGTTCGTTCCCATGACAAATCTAGGGGTCCATTCGGAAGTCGGCCGCCTGCGCGAGGTGATGGTTCACAGGCCGGATCTCAGCCTGCGCAGGCTGACGCCGGAGAATTGCAAGGCGCTGCTGTTCGACGACGTGCTGTGGGTGAAACGAGCACGCCAGGAGCATGACGTTTTCGTCGATGCCTTGCGCGAACGCGGCGTGGTGGTCCATTCGTTCGGCGAGCTCCTGGCGCAGACCATGGGCATCGGCAAGGCGCGCGACTGGCTTCTCGATCGCCGCGTGCATGCGGGCGTCGTCGGCCTGGACATGGTCGACGAGATGCGGGGATGGCTGAACGAGAT
>NZ_RZSC01001109.1:0-1415 GCF_003998155.1 Mesorhizobium sp. M1E.F.Ca.ET.063.01.1.1 | reverse complement strand
ATGAACTTCTTCCTGGTCCTGCACAGAACTTAGCGCGCTCACGGTTGCGAGCGGCAGACCTGCCGCATCGCAATTGTAGAGCATGATGCTCAGATTCGATCGCTCATGCGGCTGCAGGTCGAGATAGCGTTCAAGCAGTGCGCGAATCTGTCTTGCGGCCTCTGATGGATCGACATCTGTGGTCGCCTCGGATGGATCGCGGACCGGCCGCTCGACCAGACTGTAGTCGTTGACCGTACTTGTTTCCGTGAGCAGGACGGGTTCGCTGCCCTCATAGCCGACGGCCACTTCAGGATAGAGCGGATGGCTGAGTTCGTCGCGGAGATCGCTGAAAAACAGACGCGAGTCGCCGAAGTTCAAATCGACATCCGACAAGAGATAGTCGGCTAAGCCAGCGACCGAACGCATTTTGGCCGCGACACCAGCCAGGCGTAGGGGATGCCAAGGTGCGACAATGGCTGACGGAGCGCTTCCAAGCACTTCGATCGTCCCGATCCGCAGCACCGGCGCGCAGATATCGCGGCGGTTAAGATCACCTATGGCATTCTTGATCAGACTGTTCAGCAGGGCGCCGTAGGCGTCAGCCTGCGCGACAATGGTGGCAGACGCGTACCCGGACGACTGCAGTGATGTAAGCGCGTCGGTATACAAGGCGGCAAATTGCTTCCACGCCGCAGCAATGTCGTCAGCGCCGGCCTGTGTGATCCGGCCGGCGTCCCTTGCATCCTTCAAGAGTTTTGGGAAGAGCTTCGCAAGGTCGATACCGGTGTTCGTTCGTGGGATAAGCGTTCCGGCATCCTGCCCGAAGGCTGGTTGCAGCGTTCCCGTATCGGTGAGAGATACCGACTGGAGTGCGCCCTTTCGGCTGACCGAGAGGCGCGCGACGCTGCTGCGCCCAAGCGGGCGCTTGATGAGGCGGCCGAGGTCCTTCGGCAGTTCCAGACCGATGGCGGGTGGTTGCCCGGTCCACACGAGCTGAACGGTTGCCCGCTCCCGTCCGGCTGTTAGCGCCACATCGAATTTGATCTGCAAGGCGCTTCGCGCCGTCGACTCGTTTCGCCGGTACTTTTTTTGACGCGCTTTCGCGCGATCGAGCAGTTCTTCGTAGCTAAAGAGATGGGGCACGTCCCATTCGACGGCTGCGCCGAGAAGCGCGGGCAACCCTCTGTAGCGCAGGCCGAAATACAGGCCAACGTCAGCATTGAGGTCGAGCCACTGGTTACGCGATCGCCGGGCCGACTTAATGCTCAATTTACGGGACCCACCTCCGAGGTTCACCTGGCCAAAGAGACGTTCAATGACTCGCAGCAGGCCTTCAAGGAAATCGGTGCATTCGATCGGGCGACCGAAGACGAAGCGCTCCCACTTGACTCGTAGAGCTTTGTCTTGCCCCAGATCATCCCTGTGCCTGTCTC
>NZ_RZSC01001108.1:0-1415 GCF_003998155.1 Mesorhizobium sp. M1E.F.Ca.ET.063.01.1.1 | reverse complement strand
CCATTCAAAGACGTCGGCGCCTTTCACCCGGGCCGCGTGCGCGAAAGCGGCGGCGACCTTCACCGGCTCAGCACAACCATCCGAAGCCGTATAAATGCCGCCCCGACACGCGCTGTCTTCGTAGTGCGGAAGCAACTGATGCACTTCTTTGGAGGTCAGGATTTTCGTGTCCAGCCCGAACTCCTGGCCGACTGCAAGCCATTCCGAATACCGTGCTAGTGACTTCTCGTCGTATGCTAGTGAAAGGTGTCCTTCCTGGCGCCAATCGAGACCTGCCCCCAACTCTTCCTCAATTCCCTCCCACAGCCGGACGGACTCCATCATCAGCGGCACTTCAGCCGGATCACGTTCTTGTTGCCGAACGGCCCCCCAGTTCCGGCTGGACTGTTCTCCACCGATCCGCCCCTTCTCGAACAGGGCGGCACTCACGCCAGCTCTCGCGAGGTAATACGCGGTGGCGGCCCCCATAATTCCGCCACCGATAATCGCCACATCGTAGATACCCTTCCGCTCCACGCATCGTGCTCCCAGCAGAAATTTCCAGTGATAACGCTCAAACTTGCGGGCCCTCTTCTCTGTCGCGTGAGCGTTGTTCCGCAACGGCTATGCCGGTCCTTCAGTCGGACTGGATGCTTTCAAGCGACTACCATGTAGTATTTCACTACAGGCTCGCTCTGCCTCCAGACGCCCCGGAACCCTTTCGGCAGCAGAAAGGCATCCCCGCGGCGAAAGGTTTCACTAAAGGTGTCCCACTCCAGTGTGACCGACCCGTTGACCACATACATGAACTCGTCCACTGGATAATTCTCCAAATATTCCGTGTAGGGGCCGGCGCGCCATACCCCTGCGTAGAGCCCACTTTCGGCCCGCTCCAGATAAACATGATCGAGTCCCATCGGGCGGCTCTCGATTGGCTTCGCCGTTTTCAGCGGCGCCTCCTCGATCTGCATCCAGCCTTCGGGACCAGTTGGGGAAAATCGGACAGGGGAACTCATTTCTTTCGTCTCGCTCTCGTTGCAAACCAACGCGCGAAGCCTTCGCGACAGATACAAGAGTTGTAAAGTGAGAAGCCTTCCCATACGGTAATCTGAAGTTACCATTGGGAGTTGCGCGTGAGGCACCGTTGTTCGCTAACAACACTGCGTACCTTCGAAACACTAGCTCGTGTGGGCAGCTTCGCTGGCGCAGCCCGCGAACTTGAGGTTACGCGTCCTGCTGTGAGCAAGCAGATCAGACTACTGGAAGAGGCGCTCTCTTGCAGGCTTCTCGATCGCTCTCCTGTGGGGTGCCAACTGACGGCTGAGGGGCGCGAGCTGTACGGCGGCCTAGACCAAGCCTTCAACTTGATCGCGGCTACTACAGAAGGGGTCGCGGACCGGGCTCGGCACGAGCGAAAGGTAAAGGTGCTTGTGGAA
>NZ_RZSC01001107.1:0-1419 GCF_003998155.1 Mesorhizobium sp. M1E.F.Ca.ET.063.01.1.1 | reverse complement strand
TAGTTAGGGTGTGTTGAGATTCAGGTCAGGCCGAGTCGAAAACGGCGGTTTCCGAGAACCGGAGCGGAGCGTACTTGAAGTACGTGAGCACCGACCTACGCCGGCCGTAGCCTTAACTGCCACGCCACTCTCATTTCATTTATGCTTCGGTCGGCGAAGGCCGGAAGCGCAGGAAGCCGCCGTTTGCAGGCCGGCATCACCTGAATATCAATACGCCCTAAGCAGCCGCGAGCAGACTGGCATTGCCGCCCGCCGCCGTGGTGTCGACGCAGACCGCGCGCTCATGCGCGTAAGCCGCCGGGTTGAGCACTTCACGGACCAAGGGCACGATCGGCCCGGCGCGCTCGGCGATCACCTTGCGCACGATGCGCGCCGCTTCTGGCGTGCCGGAGAAGGCGACGACGTCAACCTTCAGGGCCCGTGCCTCGACCGGATCCGGACGGCCGTCGATTGCAGCAAGCGGCAGTCCCTTGCCGGTCAGCGCCGACAGCACCGCCGGCGCGCCAGGCGCCACCGCCAGCACCGCATTGCCGGCGGCTAAAGCCTGGATCGTCTGAGCAAGCAGCGTATCGGCATCAGGTCCGAGGCAGAGCACCCGCCCGCGCGGCGCCAGCGACAGCGTATTGGCCTCGCCCGTCGGACCAGGCAGGTCGACCTGACCGAAATCGAGGCTCGCGGCGGCGGCAATTGCAGCCGCCCCCTTGCCGCGCAGATGTTTTCTCAGGATCGCCACGCGATCCGGCCGCGTCGACCAGCCGCCCAGCGCTGGATCCGGCAGATTGTCGGCAAGCTCGGTGGCGGTCACCTTGTGGCCTTCGCCAACCTCCGTGCCGGCCTCCGGACCTTTGCGGAAGCGGCGCAGATAGTGCGGCCCACCGGCCTTCGGCCCGGTGCCCGACAACCCCTCGCCGCCAAAAGGCTGCGATCCGACGACAGCGCCGATCTGATTGCGGTTGACATAGATATTGCCGGCATGAATGCCGTCGACGAAATGCTGGACGCGACCCTCGATACGGGTGTGCAGGCCGAAGGTCAGGCCATAGCCCTTGCGATTGATGGCCGCGATCACAGCATCGATATCGTCGGCGTCGAAACTGGCGACATGTAACACCGGTCCGAACACCTCGCGCTCCATTTCCTCGATGCCTTTGACGCGGAAGACATGCGGCGCGACGAAACGGCCGCTCTTCGGCGCTTCCAGCTTGGCGATCAGCCTGCCTTCCAGCCCTTTCTTGGTGCAATAGTCGCTGATCGAGGCTTGCGCCTCGTCGTCGATGACCGGGCCGACATCGGTCGAGATCACCCAAGGATCGCCGACGGTGAGCGCTTCCATCGCGCCCTTCAGCATTTCCAGCATCTTCTTCTCGACATCCTTCTGGACGTAAAGCACGCGCAGCGCCGAGCAGCGCTGCCCGGCGC
>NZ_RZSC01001106.1:0-1421 GCF_003998155.1 Mesorhizobium sp. M1E.F.Ca.ET.063.01.1.1 | reverse complement strand
CGGCTACCGCGAACGCTCGCATTTCGACGGCCAGGACGTGCTGGAAAGCGGCCTGCCGGGGCCGGGCAATGCCACGACAGGCTGGCTCAACCGGGCGCTTGCCAGCCTGCCGTCAGGCGACCGCGTGGCGAAAGCCGGCGGGCTCGCAATCGGGCCGTCGACGCCGCTGGTGATCCGCGGCGCCGCACCCGTGCTCGGCTGGGCGCCGCAGGCCTTGCCGGCGCCCGGCGACGCGCTGGCAGAGCGTGTGCTCGACCTCTACAATCATCGCGACCCGGTGCTGGCGGCGGCGCTGCAGAAGGGCCTCGACGCCGACCGGATGGCGATGTGCGACCAGATCGGCGGCAAGGCGATGAAACCGAGAGGCGTCCTCGACAACGCCGCCGGCATGCGGCAGTCCGCGCAGGGTGCGGCGAAGCTGATGGCTGCCGACGACGGGCCGCGCATCGCGGCACTTGCCTTCGACGGCTGGGACACGCATGTCAACGAGGGCGGCGCCACCGGCCGGCTCGCCAATCTGCTCGGCGGCCTCGACGGCGCCTTCGAGGAATTCGAGACGGGGCTTGGCTCGAGCTGGAAGGATACCGCGATCGTGGCGATCACCGAATTCGGACGCACCGCCCGCATCAACGGCACGGTCGGCACGGATCACGGCACCGGCACGGTGGTGCTGCTCGCCGGCGGCGCGATCAAGGGCGGCCGTGTCATCGCCGACTGGCCCGGCCTGAAGCCGGCTCAGCTTTACGAACAGCGCGACCTCGCGCCGACAAGCGATGTCCGCGCGGTGCTGAAGGGCCTCTTAGCCGACCAGTTCGGGCTGTCGGCTGCGGTGCTCGGCGACAAGGTGTTTCCGGATTCGGCGGCGGTGAGGCCGATGCCGAACCTGGTGGTGTGAGTTCTGAGTTTGCCCATCGGTGACAGGTGCGGCATCTGCTGTCATTCGTCATGTATGGACGGAGCAAGGAGCGAAGCGACGCGCGCGGACCCTAGAATCCATTCCGTGACGTTGAGGCGTCGCCGCGGTGCAGAATTCTGCCCCGCAGCATCCCTCGGCTAAAGTCACGGAATGGATCCTTGGGTCTCCGCGTCCGCTTCGCTCCCGCTCCGCCCGTGGATGACGAAGCTGAGGGGCTTCGGCCAATCACGAACGTTTGCGCGAAGCCCACGAAGTGACCCTCGTGTGAGAAGCTCAACAAAAACGCCCGGGCCGTTTCCGGCGGGGGCGTCTGTCCCCTGAAAGCGATCACCAGCTCCAATAGCCGGGGTGCCAGCGGTGGTGGTACCAGAAACCCGGATGCCAATGCCGCACAGGGCGAACGACCACGCGGCGGTTCGGCACACATCTGCCCCAGCGGTTCACGTGCCAGCCGGGGCCGCAGCGCCAGCTGACGGTTTCGACCGGCAGCGGCGCGGCACTGGGT
>NZ_RZSC01001105.1:0-1424 GCF_003998155.1 Mesorhizobium sp. M1E.F.Ca.ET.063.01.1.1 | reverse complement strand
GCCATACTCGTCGGTGCGGTGGTTGGTCAGCGGCGTGATGAAGGCGGAGAGCAGATAGCCATGCGCGGCGTGGATCTCTAGCATGTCGAAACCGCAGCGCTTTGCCATCTCGGCCGAGGCGACGAACTGGTCTCGCACCATGTCCATGTCGGCGCGGTCCATCGCCTTCGGCATCTGATTCTGCGGCGACCAAGGCACCGCCGACGGCGCCATCACCGGCCAGTTGCCGGAAATGAGCGGCTCGTCGGTTCCTTCCCAGCCTAGGCGGGTCGAGCCCTTGGCGCCGGAGTGGCCGATCTGGGCGCAGATTTTCGCTTCCGTCTCGGCATGCACGAAATCGACCAGGCGCTTCCAGGCGACTTCGTGTTCGGGCTTGTAGAAGCCCGTACAGCCCGGGGTGATGCGCCCCTCGGGGCTGACGCAGGTCATTTCGATATAGATGAGGCCGGCGCCGCCCTTGGCGCGCTCGGCATAATGAGCAAAATGCCAGTCGGTCGGGCAGCCGTCGACCGCCTTGTACTGCGCCATCGGCGAGACGACGATGCGGTTGTTGAGCGCCATGTCGCGCAGCTTGAACGGCGCGAACATCGGCGCCCGGCGCAGCATGTTGCCGCCGGCGCCGGCCTTGCGCTGGAACCATTCCTCCGCTCCCGCCAGCCATTCGGCGTCGCGCAGCCTCAGATTCTCGTGGCTGATGCGCTGCGAGCGGGTGAGCAGCGAATAGTTGAACTGAACTGGATCGAGGCCGAGATACCGTTCGACTTCCTCGAACCATTCCAGCGAATTGCGGGCCGCCGACTGCAGCTTCAGCACCTCCGTGCGCCGCGCATCCTCGTATTTGCGGAAGGCCGCTTCGAGGTCCGGCTCGGACTCGACATAGTCGGCGAGCGCGACGGCGCTTTCCAGCGCCAGCTTGGTGCCGGAGCCGATCGAGAAATGCGCACTTGCCGCGGCGTCGCCCATCAGCGCCAGGTTCTTGTAGGACCAGCGCTCGCACAGCACGCGCGGGAAATTGATCCAGGCCGAACCGCGGATGTGATTGGCATTGGTCATCAGCGGATGGCCGCCGAGATGCTTTTCGAAGATGCGTTCGCAGGCCGCGATCGATTCCTGCTGCGTCATTTGGCCAAAGCCGAAAGCAGCCCAAGTCTGCTCGCTGCATTCGACGATGAAGGTCGCGGTCTCGCTGTCGAACTGGTAGGCATGCGCCCAGACCCAGCCATGCTCCGTCTTCTCGAAGATGAAGGTGAAGGCGTCGTCGAATTTCTGCGTGGTGCCGAGCCACACGAACTTGCACTTGCGGGTGTCGATGTCGGGCTTGAAGACATCGACGAAAATGGCGCGTGACTTAGAGTTCAACCCATCCGCCGCGACCACCAGGTCATGCGTTTCCATGAATGGCTTCGGATCTGAAATCTCCGTCT
>NZ_RZSC01001104.1:0-1427 GCF_003998155.1 Mesorhizobium sp. M1E.F.Ca.ET.063.01.1.1 | reverse complement strand
CTCCCCTTTTGTCTTAAGCAATTCCGGACGGAAGCCGCTGAGCATTTCTCGTCGAATTGCTTCTAGAAATGCAGGTCCAGCGGCGGCGGATAGGCCTGGCCCGGTTCGGCGGTCTTCGCCATCGCGCCGGCCGGAAGCATAATGCCGCCGGTGGCTTTTTCATCGAGCAGCGGCCGGTGTTTCTCGGTGTTGCACTTTATCTCGGTTGCCAGGATTTTCGTCTTAGCCTCCGCTGCTTGCGGCAGGGCAAACGTGAGGACAAGCGCCGATAGCGCCGACAGGATGATTTTCATGACGATGTTCCCTCTTGGCTTTGCCGCCTCCTCAATGTTTGAAACCGGACGCGTCGAGCAGGGCGACCTGCCTGCCGTCGATGTAGAAGCGAATCGCGTGCGTGTCGTTGTCGATGGCGATGCGCGTCGGTTGAAGAGCCTGCGCCGCGGGCGCCTGGGGAACTTTCGAGGTAAGGCCTCCGTCGGGCGCGTTGGCAAAGAGCAGCGCCAATGCGATGCATCCCGCGGTGAATACAATGAAGTGAGTCTGGAAGAGGCGGTTGAGGTCATGTGAAGCCGTTCCTTCCTGAGGAGGTGGCATTACGGTTCGGTTGTTCCCGAAAGCCGGGTTTCGCCGTTGCTCGAAATCGAGCGTGTCACAGCTCTACGAAGGAAAGGGGAACTCAAGCCCCACATTCAGCGCGTTTTTCCTGACGGTCTGCCCCTTGCCCGTCGCGAGCTTAGCGCTGGTCGCCGACCCGAAAAGAGAGTACATGCGGAACACCGTGGAATTCTCTGGAATTCCTGGAATATTAGCATATGGAAAACTAGTCGGCTAAGAGCGCGGATCCTGGTGAATGTCTTGCACAGCGGCCTTGCGGCGAGCCTGAAAGCATGATCTTCGCTCGAACAGGAGGCCGATCCCGATTCCATCGGGATGCAACGGGTGCAGCCGGATGGCACTGAATATCGCGCAGAAGTTGCGACTGACTTCGGTCGTGCTCGGAACCGCCACCCGCAAGGACCTGGCGGCGGCGTTCCGCGCCGTCAACCCGAAGACGGCTTTCGATGTCGGCCGGGCCGACAAATGGCTCCAGGGCCGCGCCCAGCCTCGCGAGCACAGCGTCTATGAAGATTGGGCGAAAGTGCTGCGCCTCGAACAGCCCGGCGCCTGGATCGCTGAGAGCGATCTGCCGACCTTCGCGGCCACGATAGCGGCACGCCACGGCATCGATACGGCGGAGCTCGAACGCCGCGCAAGCGCCCAGTCGGAGGCCTCGCCCGGACACGACGACAAGGGCGTCGGCCAGGCGCTTGCCGGAACCTACGCCTGCTATTCGCGCGCCTGGTCGCCCTATTATCGCGGCCAACTCATCAGGGGCCGCCTGTCGATCGAGGTTCCAGGCGACAAGTACCCGCCCCATTGTTCGGCGG
>NZ_RZSC01001103.1:0-1430 GCF_003998155.1 Mesorhizobium sp. M1E.F.Ca.ET.063.01.1.1 | reverse complement strand
ATAGTAGCCGTTCTCATAGCCCTGCATCTTGAAGCCGCGGCCGTCGACGACGAGCTTGGCGCCTTCCTTAACGCCGAGGTCGACATAGCCCTTGACGCGCTCCAGCGCCTGCGCCGTCACCAGCGGGCCGAAATCGGCGGAGGAATCCGTCGACGGACCGACCTTGAGGCTTTCGACGCGCGGCACCAGCTTTTCCATCAGCCGGTTGGCGGTGTCGTTGCCGACCGGCACGGCCACCGAGATCGCCATGCAGCGCTCGCCGGCCGAGCCGTAGCCGGCGCCGATCAGGGCGTCGACGGTCTGGTCCATGTCGGCGTCGGGCATGATGATCATGTGGTTCTTGGCGCCGCCGAAGCACTGCACGCGCTTACCAGAGGCGGTGCCTCGCGAGTAGATATAGTGGGCGATCGGCGTCGACCCGACAAAGCCGATGGCCTTGATGTCCGGATCGTCGAGGATGGCGTCGACCACTTCCTTGTCGCCGTTGACGACGTTGAGGATGCCGGCCGGCAGACCGGCCTCGATGAACAGCTCCGCGATGCGGATCGGCACGCCCGGATCACGTTCCGAGGGCTTCAGGATGAAGGCGTTGCCGCAGGCGATCGCCGGCGCGATCTTCCACAGCGGAATCATCGCCGGGAAATTGAACGGCGTGATGCCGGCGACGACGCCGAGCGGCTGGCGCATCGAATAGACGTCGATGCCGGGGCCGGCGCCGTCGGTGAACTCGCCCTTCATCATGTGCGGCGCGCCGATGCAGACCTCGACGACTTCGAGGCCGCGCTGGATGTCGCCCTTGGCGTCAGCGATCGTCTTGCCGTGTTCACGCGCCAGGATGTCGGCCAGCTCGTCATAGTCGCGCTGGACCAGCTCGAGGAACTTCATCAGCACGCGCACGCGGCGCTGCGGGTTGGTGGCGGCCCACTTCGGCTGCGCCGCCTTGGCGTTCTCGACAGCCGCGCGCAGTTCCGCCTGCGAGGCCAGAGCCACGGTGCCTCGCACGGAGCCGTCCATCGGCTGCATGACGTCCTGCTTGCGGCCGCTGGTGCCGGCGACACGCTTGCCGCCGATGAAATGACCGTATTCGATCATGGTTTCTCTCCCTGTTTTGGTGATGGTGCATTGTCCGCCTTTGCGGCGGCAATGGCAACGCGAGCCAAAACGCAACCGTTGTGCGAAAAATAGACCACAGCAGTCCGATGTGCATTAATTGCCGCAAATGGCGGCATTGGTCGTTCGTTGAAAGGATTGAAGGTTGAGTTCCTTCACACCCCCCTCTGTCCTGCCGGACATCTCCCCCGCAAGGGGGGAGATCAGCCGTCACGTCAGCTTTCGCCAATCACCAACGCTTGAGGAGAGTCGCCGTCAAGGAAGCTGCCAATCTCCCCCCTTGCGGGGGAGATGGCCGGCAGGCCAGAGGGGGGTGGGCG
>NZ_RZSC01001102.1:0-1431 GCF_003998155.1 Mesorhizobium sp. M1E.F.Ca.ET.063.01.1.1 | reverse complement strand
CTCTACGGCCGCTTCATCGGCGCCTGGACCTTCGACGCCACGCGCATTTTGGAGGACGGCACCAAGCTTGCCGGGCGCGGCGAGGTGCATTTCGGCTGGGTCCTGGAAGGCAAAGCGGTTCAGGACGTCTGGATCCTGCCCGCGCGGGATGCCGGTCCTTCGCCGTCGCTTGGGCCGTGGACCTTCTATGGCACGACGCTGCGCGTCTACGACCTTGGCATCGACGCCTGGCACATTTTCTGGAGCGATCCGCGCAACCAGTATTACAGCCGTCAGCTCGCTCGCGCCGAAAGCGACACGATCGTGCAGGTCGGCGCCGATGGCACCGGTGCATCGGTGCGCTGGAGCTTTTCGCGCATCACAGAAAATTCGTTCCGTTGGCTGGGCGAGCGCTCGCATGACGGCGGCGCGACCTGGCGCATCGAGGTGAGTTTCTGGCCCGCCGATCGACTCCAACCTGAGCCATCAACCGCCTGTAATCATGGAGAAAACAATGCTCGACCATGTCTCGATCGGTGTCCGCGACGCCGATGCCTCGAAACGCTTCTACGACGCCGCGCTGCAGCCGCTCGGCTATTCTTGCCTCAGCCAGTCCCCCGGCTCGCTCGGCTACGGCGCTGAAGTTGTCCAGCTCTGGGTCAACGACGCCGGCCGGCCGGTGCCGGCAGACACGGACTCGGGCCTGCACTTCTGCTTTTCGGCACCGACACGCGCCGGCGTCGATGCGTTCCATGCAGCAGCGCTGCGAGCGGGCGGCAAGGACAATGGCCAGCCCGGGCTCCGCGCGGCCTATGGCGATAACTACTACGCGGCGTTCGTCATCGACCCTGACGGCTACCGCCTGGAGGCCTATTGCGGCAAAGCCGAATAGCCGGCTGATTTCCCTTCCGCCTGTTTCCAGCGCCCCGGCTTTGCTCTACCAATTGAAGCGCTTGGGCTTCGCCCGGCGGGAGGGGACCAGCGATGCCGAGCTTCGACAGCCTGTTCAACGCCTTCGTCACCATACTGGTGACCATCGACCCGCCGGGGCTGGCGCCGCTTTTTCTCGCCGTGACGCGCGGCATGAACCGCGAGGAGCGTCAGCAGGTTTCCGTCCGCGCGTCGGTGATCGGCTTCCTGGTGATGGCGCTGTTCGCCGTCGCAGGCGCCTCGATCCTGTCGGTGTTCGGCATCACGCTGCCGGCCTTCCGCGTCGCCGGCGGCTTCCTGCTGTTCTTCATCGCCTTCGAAATGGTGTTCGAGCGCCGTCAGGACCGCAAGGAGAAGATCGGCGACGTCGCCATCACCAAGGACATGATCCACAATATCGCCGCTTTCCCGCTGGCGATCCCGCTGATCGCCGGCCCCGGCGCGATCTCGGCGACCGTTCTGCTGTCGGGACACTTCGAGGGTTTCGCGGCGCAGACGGCGCTGGTCGGCATCATCGCGATC
>NZ_RZSC01001101.1:0-1438 GCF_003998155.1 Mesorhizobium sp. M1E.F.Ca.ET.063.01.1.1 | reverse complement strand
GTTCGACGCTGTAGCGCGCCGGCAGCTCCGCCTTGAAGGCGGCGATCGCGTTCTCCAGCCGCCGCGTGACGGAGGTGGCGTTCTCGCCTGGCGCGACGTCGCCCTGCACTGTCACGGTCGGCAGCCGGCCGCGGCGCCAGATCAGCGGCGGCTCGGTCTGGTAGGAGAGCTTGGCAACCTGTTCGAGCGGCACGCGGCGTCCGCCCGAGGCGCTGATCGTCAGGCCGCGCAGCGTGTCGATGCTGGCGCGTTCGGACTCCACGGCGCGGGCGACGATGTCGACGAGGTAGGTGTCGTCGCGCATCTGCGTGATCTTGGAGCCCGACAGCACCGCGTTGATCGTCTCCGACAGTTGCTGCGAGGAGATGCCCAGCGCGCGCGCCCGGTCCTGGTCGACGTCGACCTTGATCACCTTGGCCGGTTCGTTCCAGTCGTAGTTGATGTTGCGCACGGCGGCGTCGCTGCCTAGCACCTGCGCGAACTGCTGCGCCAAGCTGCGCGTCTTGTCCGGGTCCGGACCGCTGACGCGGAACTTCAGCGGCCAGCCGACCGGCGGGCCGAGCTCCAGCGGCGTGACGCGGGCCATGACGTCGTCGAAGCCGGTCGCCAGCTCCTTCTCCAGCCGGTCGATGACGGCCTGGCGAACGGCGTGGCCCTTGGTCACCACCACGGCCTGGGCGAAGAAGTCATTGGCCAGCTGCGCGTCGAGCGGCAGGTAGAAGCGCACCGCGCCCTGGCCGACATAGAAGCTCCAATGGTCGATGTCGGGATCGGCGGCGAGCAGCTTCTCGACACGCTCGACCACGGCATCCGTCGACTTGATCGAGGCGGTGCGCGGCAGGGTAAGATCGAGCATAACCTCCGGCCGGTCGGACTTCGGGAAGAATTCCTGGCCGACGAAGCCCATGGCCACGGCCGAGAGCGCGAACAGCCCCGCGGTCGCCGACAGCACGATCCACTTCGCCCGCATCGCCATCTCGAGCAGCGTCTGGAAGCCGCGGGCAATCCGCGACGGCTGATGGCTGCCATGGCCTTTGATGCGATCGGGCAGGAGCGCCACGCCGGTGAGCGGCGTGAACAGCACGGCCACCACCCAGGAGACGACCAGCGCGATCGCCACGACGGCAAACAGCGAGAAGCAGTATTCGCCGGCGCCGCTCTTGGCGAAACCGACCGGCACGAAGCCGGCGATGGTCACCAGCGTGCCGGTGAGCATCGGGAAGGCGGTGGAGGTGTAGGCGTAGGTGGCGGCCGAGATCTTGTCGTGGCCTTCCTCCATGCGCGAGATCATCATCTCGACCGCGATCATCGCATCGTCGACCAGCAGGCCGAGAGCGATGATCAGCGCGCCGAGCGAGATGCGCTGCAGCGAGATGCCGAAATACTCCATGGTGACGAAGGTTATCGCCAGCACCAGCGGGATGGCGACCGCCACCAC
>NZ_RZSC01001100.1:0-1440 GCF_003998155.1 Mesorhizobium sp. M1E.F.Ca.ET.063.01.1.1 | reverse complement strand
GTCAAGGACGGCGATACCGCCGCCTTTCTGGAGACTTTCATGGGCGCGCTGGAGACGTGGATCAGAACCGTGCGGCCCGGCGGCTCGTCGTTCGACGCCTTCATGAAGCAGCGCGAGAAAATCGCCGAGGACTATGTCAACGGCAACGCCACATCGCTGAAGGCGATCGTGACGCATAGCGAGCCCGCCACCTTCTTTTCGCCGCGCGGCGACCATCTCGAAGGCGCCAAAGCCGTCGCCGGACGCTACGAGCGCGACGCCGCCAGCTTCCACCAGGGCGGCAGCACCGATCTCGAGGTGCTGCAGGCCTCCGCGAGCGGCGAGCTGGCGTTCTGGACCGGGCTGCAGCATGCCAAGGCGCGCATGGGCAAGAACGGCCAGCCTGCCGAGATGACCCTGCGGGTCACGGAGGTGTTCCGGCTGGAGGACGGCGCCTTCAAGCTGGTGCACCGCCACGCTGATCCCGCCAACGGTTAGCCTCTTATCCGCGACACAATGCCGGGACTCTCCGCAACAAGGGCTATTCCCATTGCCTCGTCGGCGGCATATGTCGGATACACGGTCGTGCCACTTGGGGCCATGACGACGACAAAGACAAGAATGGGCATGGAAGCGGAAATCTCGTCGGACCGGACCGGCGAGCCGGCAATCCTCGACGGCGCAATCGTGATCGGCGCAGGCGCGGCCGGATTGGCGGTGGCGTACGCGCTGATCGAGGCAGGCATCGCCACCGAGATCCTCGAGCGTGAGGGACGGCTGGCCGAGCCCTGGCACCGCCGCCACGACAACCTGCATCTCAACACGCATCGCGACCTCTCGACGCTGCCCGGCGTTTCCTTTCCGAAAGGCACCCCCGCCTTCCCGCATCGCAGCGCGGTGATCCGTCTCTTCAACGACTTCGCCCAGACGCACCGGCTGCCGATCGCCTTCGGCGTCGTCGTTCGGGAAATCGAATTCCGTGGTGACCACTGGCTGGTCAACACCAGCTCAGGCTCCCGGGCGGCGCGGCATGTGGTGGTGGCCACCGGGCGCGACCGGCAACCCTTCATCCCAGCCTGGAAAGGCATGAAGGATTTCTCGGGCAAGGTCATCCATTCGGCCGATTTCGGCCGGGCGAGCGACTATGCCGGAAAGAAAGTGCTGGTGGTCGGCGCCGGCAATTCCGGCTTCGACGCGCTCAACCATCTTTCCGGCGTCGAGACGGGACAGATGTGGCTTGCGGCGCGCAACGGGCCTTCGCTCTTACCCAAGCGCATCGGCAAGGTCGCCGTGCATCGCTTCTCGCCGGTCATGGCGCGCCTGCCGGCCAGGCTGGCGGACGCGGTGATGGCGGCGACGCAGCGGCTGGCCTTCGGCGACCTCAGGAAATATGGCCTGCCCCCTGCCCCGTCGGGCGGCGCCAGCCGCCTCGGCTCGGACTATACCGCGATCGCCGCCGAC